>JAEWMK010000305.1 GCA_023457235.1 Bacillota bacterium | reverse complement strand
TTCACCACTTCGCCACAGTCGCCATATCTATGGATGAAAGAAATAGCGGCGGAGGGGATCGAACCCCCGACCTTACGGGTATGAACCGTACGCTCTAGCCAGCTGAGCTACACCGCCATAATAAAATGGCTCCACAGGCAGGATTCGAACCTGCGACCGATCGGTTAACAGCCGATAGCTCTACCACTGAGCTACTGTGGAATATTGTTTAGCGACATTTTTTAATATATCAAACAAACTTAATTATGTCAACTCTTTTTAAAATACTTTTGAATAATGAAAACTATGAATAACGACTGCTAAAATAATATAACATTTTAAAGAGCAAAACTCAATAATTATTTTACTTGTATCTTTTTAAATAGATAGGTAAGATATGCCATGAAGGGAAGTGTATCTATGAAAATGAATATAATTAAACAATTAGGAAAAAGCGTCTATTCACCTAAAGATGTTGCGCTCTTTCGTTTTCAAGGAATAGGCAAAACGATTGGCTATGTGTTTTTATTAATGTTCATTTCAACTTTAATAACAAGTATTTCACTTGGGATGAACTTTCTAAATTGGGCATCTATTACGAATACAAAGATCATCAATGACCTACCAACTTTTGAACTTAAAAACGGTGTCCTGACATCGGAACTTAAGTCTCCAATTATTAAAGAAGACATCGAAAGCGGCTTTACCTTTATTTTTGATACAACTGGTCAGGTATCTGCGAGCGATGTTTCAAAACATCCAAATGCAGTTGGTTTTTTGAAGAAAGAAGCGGTACTGGTAAGTGAGACGGATTCACAGCGTCTGCCCTATTCTTCATTTGGAGACTTAACATTAAACAAAGATACTGTTGTAGGCTTTACAGATAAATTGGATTCGATTGTTTTAGTCATTCTGCCAATTCTATTTATATTTATTTATTTGTTCCAATCTAGTCTAAAATTTATTGGCGTCTCGTTCCTAGCTTTAATCGGAATAATGGTTGCAAAACAAATGAACAGAAAGCTCCGCTACCAAAATCTATGGATTCTTTCTGCCTATGCGGTTACAATACCAACTCTCTTTTTTGCCATTACCGATGCGATAAAAATTACGATCCCTTTTGCATTTTTACTATACTGGGCAACTGCGATCATTGTTTTATATTTAATTATTAAAGAGATCCCGAAAGCAAAAGCTCCGAGTAATGAAGAACAGCTGCCTGAATAGGCGGCTCTTTTTTTGCCAAAATTATATAACATATAAAAAAACATAATCTACTTTTAAAAAGGAGCAACCATTTTGACAAAAAGCAAAAAGCAACAAGAAAAGCAGACTATAAAAGATGTAAAGGTAAAGGAATCAATAAAATTACTAGATTCACCGAAAATTTCTGTTTAAAACTATCATATTTTTTAAAGACAAGCATAAAGTGTAGTAAAACGATTAAGACGGTGAATATTATGAGAAAATTACTTCTTACTTTGCTTGTTTTGTTTATTACCTATGTAATCTACTATGATTTAAGTGCCGGTGTCTTAAGTAAACCAACCTCCATCGTTTTACTACAAAATAAAGAAAGTAAACAAAGTGAAAAAGCAACAACAAAAGAATTAACAGAAGAAAAAGCGAACCAACAAGAACAAAAAAGTGTTAATGCTGGAAATGAAGAAGAGTTATATTATCAGGAGGTAAAAGTAGCCGCCGGGCAAACTGTACTATCCATCGTTGAACAAATCCAAGACGGACCACTACCCGTTTCCATTTCACAATTAATAACTGATTTTCAGTTATTAAATCCTAAAACAGAACCGGAAATGATCCAAATTGGTAAGGTTTATAAATTTCCAGTTTACACCGATAAAGAATAAAGCTCCTTTCAACCAATAAAAAAGTTGTCATTTTTTTGGATACATTGATACAATAGATAGGTATACCATTATGAAGGAGCGTTTTTCGCATGAGTGAAATAACACATCGTACAAAAACCCGCCCAATTAAAGTTGGTAATTTAACGATTGGCGGAAATAATGAAGTTGTTATTCAAAGTATGACTACAACAAAAACACACGATGTTGATGCAACCGTTGCACAAATAAATCGATTAGAAGAGGCCGGCTGTCAAATTGTTCGTGTTGCCTGCCCAGATGAAAGAGCTGCAAATGCAATTGCTGAAATAAAAAAGCGAATTAATATCCCACTTGTCGTAGATATACACTTTGATTATCGCCTTGCATTAAAAGCAATTGAAGGCGGAGCGGACAAAATAAGAATCAATCCTGGAAATATCGGCAAGCGTGAAAAAGTTGAAGCCGTCGTTAAAGCTGCAAAGGAAAAAGGCGTACCAATTCGTATCGGTGTTAATGCCGGTTCCTTAGAAAAGCGAATTTTAGATAAATACGGCTATCCTACAGCAGATGGTATGGTTGAAAGTGCACTACACCATATCAAAATACTGGAAGATCTTGATTTTCACAACATTATCGTTTCATTAAAAGCGTCTGATGTAAATCTTGCCATCGAGGCATATGAAAAAGCTTCAAAAGCTTTTGATTATCCGTTGCATTTGGGAATTACAGAATCAGGAACACTTTTTGCTGGTACTGTAAAAAGCGCAGCTGGCTTGGGAGCTATTCTTAGCAAGGGGATCGGAAACACAATTCGAATTTCTCTAAGTGCTGATCCTGTAGAGGAAATAAAGGTAGCGAGAGAACTTCTTAAAACATTTGGCCTGGCTGCCAATGCAGCGACTCTTATTTCCTGCCCAACTTGTGGTCGGATCGAAATTGATTTAATCAGTATTGCGAATGAAATTGAAGAATATATTTCAAAAATTAAAGCCCCAATAAAAGTAGCTGTACTTGGATGTGCGGTTAACGGACCGGGTGAAGCACGTGAGGCTGATATTGGTATTGCTGGTGCACGTGGTGAAGGTTTATTATTCCGCCACGGTGAAATTATTCGTAAAGTACCTGAAGACAAACTTGTTGAGGAATTAAAGAAGGAAGTCGATCAATTAGCCGAGGAACACTACCAAAAACAAAAGCAAAATTCATTATAATCATTCAAGAAGGAGCTAACCAAATTGTTAGCTCCTCTTTTTCATTCCTTTTTATGAATTATTTAATAAAAGAATGGTGCTATAAATAATCCAATGATTAACGATACAACACCAATCCCCATTGCCCAATTACCTAATCCATTTGCTCCTCTTCGGCGTGCAATAAATCCAACGATGATCCCTGCAGCACCGAATAGTACCGGTGAATAAAATAGGGATAATATTGACAACGCTAAAGCGATTGCCCCCATTACTCTTCCGCCAGTGCCCTCTTCCGTTGGTCTGTCAAAGGTACGCGGCCTGTCCGTATCATCGGCTCTGCCTAAAAACCCTAAACCAGGTGTAACCTCAGCCGCTGTTTCTTCAGAAAAGTCAGCTTCAGTTGTCGCCCAGTCGTTTCGGTCTCTTAAATCATAATCACTTGAAGTATTATTTTCAGCTTGTGGGATATCTGCAAAGTTGTTCTCATAATTCTCATACGATATCCCTTGGGAATCGTCTAATAATGCCTCATTATTCTTATTTTTTTCACTCAAGTTTTGTTCTGCCACCTTGGATCCCTCACTTTCGTTAATTGAGGAGCATTAATAGTATGGTCCGATTATGATGGAATCATTAATGTCAATCTTTATCAATAATGGCTAGAACACCTTAAGTAATAATTCATACTATGTAAGTAATGGCACAATCAAAGGTGGGAAAATTTAAAATGAATCCATTTGTTCAGCAATTTATTAATCAAAAGTTAAAAACGATTACTGTCGAGGAATTATTAAAGCATGCCAAAAATTATAATGTTAATTTATCCCAAGTAGAAGCAGCCAAAATTATTACAATTCTTAAAGCAGAAAAAAACATTAGTATTGATAACGATGAACAACATCGCAATATCATTAAAAAAATTGGTAAAGAGGTCAACATGAATTTAGCTAAAAAAGCAAATGAACTTTTAAAACAATTTAAAAAGTAAAGAAGAGGCTGTTTTTATACCCAGCCTCTTCTTTATTTACTGATTCATAATTTTTTCCAACAAGCCATGATCAAATGCCTGCTCTTTTAACATCGCAATTTCAAAGCGATATGGTGGTTTTTGGTTCTTTTTATCTTCTCCAACGTACGGAGTTTCGAGGATTTTAGGGATTTGTTCAAGCTGCGGATGATGTATTACATAATTTAATGCATCAAATCCGATTTTTCCAAAACCGATGTTTTCGTGACGGTCCTTACGTGCCCCTCGTTCATTTTTACTGTCATTTATATGAAGTACTTTAATCCGGTCAATGCCGACGATCCGATCAAATTCTTCTAATACTCCATCAAAGTCAAGGACAATGTCATACCCTGCATCATGTGTATGACATGTGTCGAAGCAGACAGATAGCTTCTCATTATGTGTAACACCTTCAATAATCTCGGCAAGTTCTTCAAAGGAACGGCCACATTCAGAGCCTTTTCCTGCCATTGTCTCGAGGGCGATTTGAACAGTTTGTTCTTTCGTCAACACTTCATTTAGACCTTCAATAATCTTTTGAATTCCTTTTTCAGCGCCCGCACCTACATGTGCTCCCGGATGTAAGACAATTTGTTTTGCCCCAATTGCTGCTGTACGCTCAATTTCTGATCGAAGAAATCTCACTCCAAGCTCAAATGTTGCAGGGTTTTCAGTATTACCAATGTTGATAATGTACGGTGCATGAACAACAATTTCTTCAATCCCATTTTGTTTCATGTGTGCAAGGCCTGCTTCTATGTTTAATTCTTCTATCGGCTTTCTTCGTGTATTTTGTGGTGCACCCGTATACACCATAAACGTATTTGCTCCATAGGAAACGGCTTCCTCACTAGCCCCTAAAAGCATCTTTTTCCCATTCATTGAAACATGTGAACCTATTTTTAACATAATTCAATTCTTCTCCCTTTATTTTTTATTACGAATTTTTCTTTTTTCTTTCTTAATAAATTTTTCAATTTCCTGCTGTCTTTTCTTTTTATAGCCTGGCTTTACTGTTTTAGGTTTTCTTATTGTTTTATGAGCAAGCTTTTCCGGTTCGGCCTGTGGAGCGTTATTTTTTCTTTCTTTTCTTTTATCCCTAGCGCCTAAATCGACCCATTCGTTATCTCGTAAATCCACATGCTTAAACTCAATGCCCATTTTCTCGAGCCTGTTTAGAGCATCCTGGTCCCTTAATTCATAAATAGAAGCTGCTATGCCAGAATAGCCGGCTCTTGCTGTTCGCCCAACACGATGAATGTAGAAATCTAAATCTGAAGGCAACTCATAATTAATAACATGACTTACGCCCTCGATATCAATACCCCTAGCGGCTAAATCCGTAGCAACAATATATTGATACTCCAGGTCTTTAATTTGCTTCATCATTTTTTTCCGCTCTCTAGGTGTTAAATCACCATGGATGCGCCCGACCTTTAAACCTTTTTCGATTAATCCATCTGCCACCTCATCAGCCATTTTTTTAGTATTGGTAAAAATCAATGCTAAATATGGATTAAATTGATTTGCAATCTCATAAATGACATCCAGTTTATTTCGATGACGTAGCGGAATTAATAAATGTTCTATTTTTTCAGCGGCAATTTGTTTTGGTGCTACATGTGTGAATGTTGGATTTTCTAAATACTTTTTCAAAAAAGGTTTTAGCTTTTCCGGAATCGTTGCTGAAAAAACAAGTATTTGCAAATCTTGACCCATTTTCCCAGCAATTTGATCTACATCATTAATAAAACCCATATCCAACATTAGATCTGCTTCATCAACAACGAGCATATTTGTTGTGTGTACAAATAGAGCTTGGTCCTTAACAAGATCGTTAATACGTCCAGGTGTTCCTACAACAATATGGGGCTGCACTTTTAATTTTTCAATTGTACGCAGCTTGTCCGTCCCGCCAATGAAAAGCTTCGATGTAATGATTTCCCCTTCAGAACAGAACTTGGTTAGTTTGTTTAGTTCCTCATATATTTGAGTAGCCAACTCTCTTGTCGGAGCAGTAATTACCGCTTGAACCTGTTCCTTTTGCGGGTTAATACTATCTACAACGGGCAGCAAATACGCATGTGTTTTTCCCGTACCCGTTTGCGATTGCCCAATTGCACTTTCCCCTTTTTTGATTGTCGGTATTATTCTTTCTTGAATTTCCGTTGGTTCTTGGAAACCAATACTTTGTAGAGCCTCTAAAAGAAACGGTTGTAAATCAAACCTTTTAAATGATTTTTCCATTTTATGTCCCCTAAATTCTATTATTTTCATGTCGTCTTATCAGTATAAAATAAATTACAAAAAATAGCTAACGATACTCGATTGGGGTAAATACCCATTCTTTCCTTTGTTTAACACCTTGGTCTAATAACAGCATATTTTAACAATGAGATATATTTTATGATTTTGACTAAGAAAGGAGGAATAATATGCATCCTTTTAGACCAGGTAATTTTCCACGACAATTTCCAACAGGGCGTTCAATGATGCCACCGATCTCACGTTTCCCTATGCAGCAGGGAATGCAGCAA
>JAEWMK010000304.1 GCA_023457235.1 Bacillota bacterium | reverse complement strand
GGCAAATTCTTGCTAAGTTTCCTCGGTTGGCCTTGAATGATGTTAGTGATGGAATTGCCAGCGAATTGAATGAAATCGCATCCGCAAGCGACGTTACAATTGTGCTTGAGGCAGAGAAACTTCCGAAAAGCAGCCAAATCATAGACTTTAGTGAAGAGAAACAGCTTCACTGGATGTTAAATGGTGGGGAAGACTATGAACTTGTCGGAACGGTTTCGGAGGAAAATTGGCTTGAGATAAAAAAAGAATGCGAGCAGAAAAATTATTTAATTACTAATATAGGTTATGTAACGGAAGGGCCTGCAAAGGTATTGATAAAACAAGGTGACCAAATGAATCTATTACATAAGCTTGGCTTTAATCATTTCAAATAAGGGTGATCGTTTGATGGAGTTTATTTTTGATAGCAATTCCGCTGAACAAACAATGGATTTTGCTAAAAAATTAGCACAAAAACTTGATAAAGGAACTGTAATCACGTTAGAAGGAGATCTTGGCGCTGGTAAAACTACGTTTACAAAAGGATTGGCACAAGGCTTAGGGGTAACGCGAACAGTGAATAGTCCAACATTTACAATTATTAAGGAGTATACGGACGGGAAACTACCTTTATATCATATGGACGTATATCGATTAGAGGAAAGTGATGAGGATTTAGGGTTTGATGAATATTTTCATGGAGACGGTATTTCAGTTGTTGAGTGGGCCAAGTTTATCGAAGACATGCTGCCAGCTGAATTATTAAAAATAAACATTAACTATGTAAATGAAACCGATAGAAAAATAATCCTCGAACCTGTAGGGGCGAGGTATGTAGATTTTTGTAAGGAGTTATTTTCAAATGAAAGCATTAGCAATTGATACATCAAACCAGATCATGGGTGTAGCCGTAATCGATGGAATCACAATTCTTGGAGAATATATTACAAACCTTAGCAAAAATCACTCTGTAAGGCTCATGCCGGCAATAAGTGCATTAATGCAGGAAGTTGGGGTAGAGCCGAAACAATTAGACCGCATCATTGTCGCGCAAGGACCGGGTTCCTACACAGGGGTGAGGATCGGCGTTACGATCGCGAAGACTTTAGCATGGACTCTAAAGATCCCTATCGTTGGGGTTTCAAGTCTTGAAGTGCTTGCTCGGAATGGACAGCATTTTAACGGAGTTGTATCACCTATATTTGATGCTAGAAGGGGGCAAGTGTATACGGGTCTTTATACGATGAATGGCAATCAATTTCAATCCATAAAAGAAGATCAAATTATTATGCTTATGGATTGGGTTGGTGAGCTGAAACAACAGGATATGAAAGTGTTATTTGTAGGGAATGATGTCCCACTTCATGAAGCTGTTATTAAGGAAGTATTGCAGGATCAGGCGATTATTGCCTCTCCATCTTTATTTAACCCGCGGCCGTCCGAACTTGCGATCATTGGAATTGATAAGGAGCCACGGGAGGTCCATGCGTTTGTTCCTAACTATATCCGCTTAGCGGAAGCAGAAGCAAAATGGCTGGAAGCGCAAAAGCAAGTATAAAATGGGACAAAGGGGCGGGTTCTTTGGCCCGGGACAGAGAACCCGACCCTGTGTCCCAATAAGAATTTTAATACGAGGAGCAACACCGATGGAGGATATTGTTCAATTCCGATTAATGACAGTGGAAGATATTGAGCAAGTATATAATATTGAAATTAGTTCTTTTACCTTGCCGTGGAGCAAGGAAGCTTTTTACAATGAAATGACAACTAATCAATATGCAAAATATATAGTGATGGAGTTGGATAATCAAGTAATCGGCTACTGTGGAATGTGGGTTATTATCGATGAAGGGCATATCACAAATATCGCTGTATTGCCGGAGTACCGTGGTAGAAAATTAGGAGATGCGTTATTAAAGCAAGTGATAGAATTTAGTCGTGCTTTACGTCTAAGAGTTTTAACATTGGAGGTTCGTGTTTCAAATATAGTCGCACAAAAGCTTTATAAGAAATATGGCTTTCAAACAGGTGGTATTCGCAAAAATTATTATACCGATAACCATGAGGATGCATTAGTAATGTGGGTGAATTTATATGAATGATAAAAATCAGATTATTTTAGCAATAGAAACAAGCTGTGACGAAACAGCAGTGGCGGTTATAAAAAATGGCAGGGAGATTCTTGCTAATGTTGTTGCTTCACAAATAGAGAGCCATAAACGTTTTGGTGGGGTAGTTCCGGAAATTGCCTCGAGACATCATGTTGAACAAATCACGATTGTTCTTGAAGAAGCTATGAATCAAGCCGCCATTACATATAACGACATCGATGCAATAGCAGTTACGGAAGGACCAGGTTTAGTAGGAGCCCTACTCATTGGTGTTAACGCAGCAAAGGCATTGGCTTTTGCCCATAATATTTCACTCGTACCGGTCCATCATATTGCTGGACATATTTATGCAAATCGGTTGGTTAAGGAAATGACATTTCCGCTTCTAGCTTTAGTTGTTTCTGGTGGACATACTGAGCTCGTTTATATGAAGGAGCATGGCTCTTACGAAGTAATAGGGGAAACAAGGGATGATGCTGCTGGGGAAGCCTATGACAAAGTAGCACGTCAGCTCAACCTTCCGTATCCAGGTGGGCCTCATATCGACCGTTTGGCACATGAAGGAAACCCTACCATTGACCTCCCTCGAGCATGGTTGGAAAAGGATTCATTTGATTTTAGTTTTAGCGGATTAAAGTCAGCTGTAATTAATACGCTTCATAATGCCAACCAACGCGGTGAAGAAATAAAGCCTGAAGACCTTGCTGCTAGCTTCCAAGCTAGTGTTATTGACGTGGTTGTTACGAAGACAAAACAGGCTGCAGAACAATATAATGTAAAACAAGTCCTTCTAGCGGGCGGTGTTGCTGCTAATAAAGGGCTGCGGGCAGCACTGGAAAAGGAATTCGAAGAGTCAGATATTGACCTTGTGATTCCACCATTAAATTTATGTACGGATAATGCGGCAATGATCGCGGCAGCTGGCAGCATAGAATTTGAAAAAGGTAAAAGAGCAGGTTTGGATTTGAACGGAGTACCAGGGCTGGAATTGTAGGGAGAGGGACTTTTTTATTATGAACAAAAAAGACGTAGCTGATATTCGAAAACAATTTAAGCTTAATAATAATCGAATGAAAATCAAAGATATCTTTAATGTATATGTTATGAAGGAAAGCAGCGAGATTTATCATCAAGAAAGTAAGCCGTTTCAAATGCTGGAGCAAGAACAGCAGGAGTTATTCCTGAGCAACTTCAAAAAGGTTCTTACAGGACAATTGGATGTGAAGTTGTTTGAATTAAAGTTTCAACGTGAAGCCGAGGACCATACACAGCTTCTTCTTTATGATGGTTTGCAAGCGGATGATGTAGAGGACTGGAAGGCACAAATGCTATTAATCGTCGAGAAAATGTTTAAAAATGCACTGCATACAGAAGATATGGTTGCAACCTTTATTCGCTGCGAATATTTTAAACCTACGAAAAAGAAAAATGAAGAAGCAGAAGTGAGTGAACAGGATGAAGTTTACTCTCATCAATTCATTCTCTGCAGTATCAATAAAACGGTGCAGCCGAAAAAAATGCTTATGTTTGATTATGTGGAGAGAGTATTTAAATACAGTGTAATCGTAGATCCAATCATTAACCTTGCTTCACCTGTCGCAGGCTTTTTGTTTCCATGCTTCACTGATAATTCAGGAGATGTCAATCACATTCTGTACTGTGCTGAAAAAGCAAATCAACCAGACCCATATTTTATCGAAGAAGTATTAAATGGCGAAGAGATCATAACCGCACAAGAGGATAAAGCGATTTTCGAAGAAATCGTCAAAGAAGTAGTCGGAGATCAAGTTGACGCCTCAACCCTTGCCAATGTTTATGAAGAAATTAACCGAATCATTGATGAAAATGAGGAGGAAGAAACGCCGAAATTGGATTACAAAGATGTTGAACGCGTTTTAAAAGTGAGCGGAGTAGAGGATGTTAATACGGAAAAAGTAGAAACAGCCTTTCAAAAAGTCATTGATGACGAAAAGCATGAATTTAAGGCAAGCAGTATCGTCCCAAATTATAATACGAAATCGATCAAAATCCAGACTAAAGTCGCGAATATTTCAATTAGCCCTCAAGATTTGAAATACGTGAAACAGGTTAACTATAATGGCAAGCGTTGTTTATTAATTGAAGTGGATGAAGATACGGTGATTGAGGGCATTACATTAATTCCGGAAACATTTTAAAAGTTAATTGGACAGCCCTATTGAGCCACTTGTTGCTCGAATCCCGCGTCTTGCTCAAATGCTTGAAGTATATTATTTTTAATTTCCTCATATAAAACTGGAGCATAAAGTGACCCAACTGTGAGAAATCTGTCTTTTCGAGAGTCATACACAGCGATCGATTGAATGGTCCAATCGCTTTCCTTTTCTAAAGTAGCTTTAAATAAACGACAATACTTTGGCTCATGCATATTTTCAAAACAAACCTCAAGTATTGTCCGTTGTTCGTCCTTTTGAACCTTTGTAATAAATATATTTTTCATATTTATGTATGCAGACATGGCTAAGAATCTCCTTTAATATTGAGGGTATTCCTATTATTTCCATGTGGACTGTTAAATATAGCATCCTGAATAGATCATCTTCAAAATAGTCATCTTAAGACAAAGGAGATGATCAATATGTCACGTAATAGTGAAAGTCAACGTACGAAGGCAACTCCACATTTTGATGGGGAAAGAGAAAGTATCATTAACGACCCAACTGCATCAGCGGGTGGAACAATTGGGATTCAGGTAAATTCAAAAATAGATTTAGAACAGCAGAAAACTCCATTGAATTACACCCCAAGCC
>JAEWMK010000303.1 GCA_023457235.1 Bacillota bacterium | reverse complement strand
CTTTTAAATCCTTTATCACACCTCGTGGAATTTCGACTGCAATGGAAGCAGCAAAAATTTCTACAGAATCAAATTCACCGATTAACGTAATTTTTGAATCTTTCGGCAGTGCTTCTGATAGAGTGACAGTTTTGAAAACCGCTCCTTCAGTACCAGATTGTTCAACTTTCGCACTTGTTTGAAGAGTTATCTCTTGTACTGTTGTTTTTCCTGTAGCAACAATACGCACCGTACCGTCTACTTTATTAACGATAACTGTGAGTAAAACTGTATCTTCAAAATGAACACTGTTTTCTCCACCGCCGTTAACAAACGTTTTTCCTTTAACGGTTACTCCTTTAAGATAAACTTCCCCATCGCCAACTTCTTCAGCAATTGTTAAATCGCCTTCGATAATCAAATTTTGTAATGTTACACCAGAGGCTGTAATGACAACATTGTCATGCACTATTTCAGAACCTTCCGCTGGGCCATATGTACCAGCACTGTCATACACTTTATCCTGCTCTTGAGGTTCTAAACTAACACCCTCTAACGCGCGTTTTAAAATAACAACAGCTTCCGCTCTAGTTGTGTTGTTTGATGGTTTAAAAGTACCATCAGCAAAACCTTTCATAAGCCCCTTTGCAACAATGCCGCCAACAACACCTTTACTCCATTGAGGAATACTATGCTTGTCCTTAAATTGCTCAACAGCCATAACATCATTTTCCACATCCAAAAGTCGAGCTAAAACAGCTGCTACCTCTTGACGTGAAATGTTGTTCTTCGGTTTAATTGTCCCATCTTGGTATCCACCAATGTAACCTGCAGCCTTAGCTATTAGCACTTCACTGTAATACCAGTCATTAGGAGACACATCCTTATAACCACTATCACTAGATTCAGTTAACCCGTAAGCGCGATTTACTAACGCGATAAATTCAGCTCTAGTAATGAATGTGTTTGGTTTAAAGTTACCATCCTTATAACCACTAACCAAACCTTTCTCAATCCACTCCTTGATGTCCTTTTCTGCCCAATGACCCTTTATGTCTGACCCAGAGGCAAACACGGTGGTACTAAAAAATGAAAGAATCATAGTTAGTACCATTACAACCGAAAGAAACCTATGAAACTTACTCCGATTTCCCACTACTACTCTCCTCCTATTCTATTTGAACTACAAAATAGATTATATAGAAGGCGTCTTACAAAAATCTTACAAAAGTCTTACAAACCCAGTGAATTTTTGAAACTGGGTAAACTTTTTTGCAAAGTGCTGAATTACTATATATGCCCCAAACCTGTATCCCACTTCCAATTCTCAATTCCGCTGGACCAGAGTTCCTGCCCCCGCGCCCCACCGCAATGACCCACTCATTAAAATAACCCCATCGACATTTGCCAATGGAGTTACTTTCCGCATTTACACTATTATCAACCAAAAACACCCGATAAACGACTGGTTGGCACTTTCTCCCTAGAAGCATTTCTGTTTCTATTGTAGAAATCCTTCTGGAGCTATTGTCAGTTTGTTGATAGATTTGATTGTTATTAGTATTTTCCTTTTGGGTGGATTCTAATTTTAATTCCTTGTACCATGTAGTATCCCATTTTACGACACCATTTTCATACCCGATATAACTTGGCATTCGTTCGCCGTTTTGCAATGGTGCTATGTCCTCAAGTGGCTTAGCACCCCACGGATCTTTCTCATTTGGATTAAGCAACCGAAACTTATTCCAATAATCCTTAAACGACATAAGCCATTGTTTATCAATTGTGGTATTTTCAAGGTGATCTTTTTCAACCCATTCGTTAAAATATTGATCCCAAACCTCTTCGGAAAATGATTGATAATGGTTATAGCTCGAATCACGCATTAAATCATACGTGGAGTCATCCATTTTTTCATTACCAGACTTTTCACTAGTATAGGGATCGTATGAATATTCACGGCCCTTTACATCAAAATTGCCGCTATATCCAAAACTACGTCCGTCAAATTTCCAAGTTGGATTTACTGCAAGTCCATTTAATAGCATTTGCTTCGTTTCTTCAGCAAAAGTAACCGCCTTTTGATTATTGGCTTTTTTTGCAGTAGAAGCATAGTTATTAACATTCTGAATTTGATAGTCTAACTGTGTCTTGAAACCCTCATCAGAACGCCCTAACGCTATATTATTATCTTTATAATGAGCACCTGTTTTTATATTGGCCAAAGCACGCCCTTGCTCATCATACTTCAAGTTGGATCCATCACCGAAATAATTGCCATTCACAGGGTTATATCCACTAAAACCAGATTTTGATGCACTATTTAAAGGAGAACTAGTTTTACCTATTAAACTCATTTTTATCACCACTTCATTGTCACTGAATACTCTAGTGTTATTTTAACACAGAAGACTGGGACGCGGGGTCGGGAACTCTGGCTCATAGCACAGCCACTCTCCTTTGACGTATGCCCTGCGTAAGAAGTAAGATAGAAATTGTTGAATACGGTTGTAGGTCGAATACCTATGTCCGTCTGGGGGTATTTACATAAGGATGAAAAAAAACAAAAAATGGTGGAGCATTATCGCAACAACCACCTTATTACTACTACTAGTTGTTGGAGCCTATGGATATACAATTTACAACTCTTTCACAGATACGATTGAGGCTATGCAAGAGCCCATTTCACGTGAAAAATCGGAAAAAAGACTTGATAAACCAGCTCTTGAAAAAGTCGATCCCTTCTCCGTTCTTATCTTGGGGGTTGATGAACGTGAAGGAGATAAAGGACGGTCTGACACTATCATTGTCTTGACTGTAAACAAAAAACAAAATTCCATTAAGATGCTCAGTATCCCACGAGATACAAGAACGGAAATAATCGGACACGGTTCAACTGACAAAATAAATCATGCCTATGCTTTTGGTGGAACCGACATGTCAATCGCAACCGTTGAAAATCTCTTGAATATTCCGATTGACTATTTTGTAAAAGTGAATATGGAAGGATTTAAGGAACTTGTAGATGCTGTGGGCGGTATTACGGTTCAAAATCAAATGAATTTTGTTTCCGATGGGAATACCTTCAAAAAAGGAGCCCTTAAATTAACGGGGGATGAAGCCCTTGCCTATGTTCGAATGAGAAAACAAGATGCAAAAGGCGATTTTGGCCGTCAACAAAGACAACGGCAAATCATTCAAGGTATTATTAGCAAAGGAACCAGTCTGTCATCCATCGCTAAATACGAAACCATTCTTGAAGCACTCGGCAATAATATAAAAACAAATATCAATCTCGATGAAATGATAGAAATTCAAAAAAATTATATTGAGGTTGGACGTAATATTGAACAATTACAATTAAAGGGCTCTGGAAAAATTATTGATGGAATCTATTATCTAATAATGACTGACGAAGAAAAACAAAGGATACAGAATCTTTTAAAAGAGCATTTAGAATTATAAGTAATCAACCAGCCCATTCATCCATTACTTGATAGATAGGGCTGGTTGTTTTTCTTTTTAAAGCCTCACACACAGCTTACTTTTCAAGCTTTATATCTGCAAAATTTACATAATATGAATAATTACTACTAGTATCCGGTTTAAAGACAATATCAATCTTATTTACCCCTTTTAAATCCAGATCAACTTTCGCAGGTTCTTTGCCCTTAATTAATCCCTCATTCTCGTATACGAGCTTGCCATCAGCGTAAATATAGAATGATGATTTATTCTCATCCTTCTGAGTACCATCATCCATACCTACAACACCCGTCAGCCTCGAATACTCCTTATAAAGATAATACGATGTCTTACTTTCTGACTTAGCAGCCTCACTCTGAAGAACTTTAGATGAATCATACTTGACACCATTCATTTCAAACTTACTACCCTTATTCACAGGGTTTCCTTTTAGATTAGTTCCACTGTTCTCCAAGTCTGTAAGATAAACCTCACCAGTAGCACCCACTGGTTTTTTACCTACATAAATCGTATTGTTCTTACCATCCCATTCAACCTCTTGACCTAATGACTGCGCCATAAATTTAAGTGGAACATAGGTTGTTCCCTTGTAAATAAATCCAGGATTAGCAGACTGCTTTTCCACTCCATCGAAAAAGTACTTCAATGGTTTGAAATCTACATCAATTGATGTTGCCGCATACGCACCCAAAGACCCGAAAGTAATTGCACCAGCCACAAAACCAGTCATGACCTTTTTCATAAAAACATGCTCCCCTTTATCATAGAATATATTATTAATTCTATAATATATGGGTATTTCCTCCTAAAATCGGAATATTATAAAAAGTCATTCCGTCAGAGTTTGTACTGAGTCAGAGTTCCCGACCCTTTGTCCCATCCCAGCAATACTATTTTCTTCATTTTCTCTTTACTATACTTCCACATAAAAAACAAGTGGTAATTCCAACCAATATGGTATATAATTTATTCGAAACTAAATATCATACCGAAAGTTAAATGGCAAACCTATTGAAAAATAGGGACGCAAAGCCACGGGCCTAATGTTATTACAACTATGGTAGCCGGGTTACCAAAGAGATGGTTGTGTAAAAACTTTTCTAATCCACCTTTTTGGTGGATTTTTATTTTGCATTGAAAGGAGGATAGAGATTTTTGAAGACTAAAAGTTTATTAAATAATTTGATTGACCAAAACCAATTTGAACATTACTTTCAACCCATATATAACCTGAATGACAATTCTTCAATTGGTGGTGAATTCCTGTTAAGAACAAATATGGGCTCTCCTGATTTTATTTTTAGTGAGGCCAAAAAAACAAATAGGCTCTATGATCTAGACACCAAGTCTATCCATAAAGCTCTAACGAATTCCCATTTCATAAATAGACGATTTATGAAAAAAGAATTAAAGTTATTTATAAACGTCTTCCCATCGACTCTTATAAATAAAACTTTTCCTACATTTCTAAATGATATTTTTACAAAATTCAAGGAGTCATGTCAACACATAATCTTTGAGATTAATGAAACTGATACTTTCAACTTAGACTTATTGTGTGAAAGGGTAAATCTATTAAAAGAGTATGGTTTTTCAATTGCTCTTGACGATGTTGGTAAAGGCTGGCCTTCTATGCAATCAATAATCGAATTTGAACCAAATTACATAAAACTAGATCGATATTTTTCTAAAAATCTTGAGAAGTCTGTAAATAAACAAGACATGATTAAATCTGTGCTTACGTACTGCGACAATACAAATGTAAATTTAGTACTGGAAGGAATAGAGAATGAAGAAAGTCTAAATACTGCACGAGATATAGGTGTACGTATGGCTCAAGGTTACTATCTAGGTATGCCTGAAAAAATTAATTAAGATGTGATGGTATAAGCCCCAACTCTATTTGAGGAGGGGCTTGTCCACTTTCACCCCCCATCCAGATTGGTCCGGCCTATCAAATCGAGAGGTTACAAAACATGGAAAAGGGTAGCGGGCAAAATTATTCCCACGCTGCCTTTTTGACATGTAAGGCAATTTACTTTTAAAGCTGTGGGGCATACGTTGCTCCCCTTGTAAATCTTCAACAACTACCAAGGAATATTATCCATATAATCTCCACGTAAAATTGGCATTAGCTTGGATTTGAAAGGTTTAGAAACTTCCTTTAATTTCATATTATCAATTTTCAAAATATCTATGGTATCTACTTTCAACTTTAATGCTAATTCTTCCGCTGTATAGTCACGATTTTTCCGTAATGTTTTTATTGTTTGATTGCGGTTTCTGAATTCAAAAAACATCACTTTCACTCCAACCACTTCTATATTTTCAAACTTCATTTGTATGCACTATCAAATTCAGCATGAATGTAAAGAGGTCGCGAATCCCCTATTTCATTCTTTATAGTTCTTCTCAAACCGCCAAGCATCCCGACACACGGCGATAATATCACGTTTTGCCGTCCAACCTAGTTCTCGCCTTGCTTTTGAAGCATCCGCATAACACTCAGCGATATCCCCAGGTCTTCGTTCCACAATTTCATAAGGTATTTTAATATCATTGGCCTTTTCAAAGGCTTTAACTAGCTGTAATACACTAGTGCCCTTGCCAGTTCCTAAATTATAGATATGAACACCAACGGTCAGATTGTCTAATGCTGCAACATGGCCCTCAGCTAGATCTACCACATGGATATAGTCCCGAACACCCGTACCATCAACCGTAGGATAGTCATTTCCGAAAACTCTCAATTTCTCTAATTTCCCCTTAGCCACTTGAGTAACATAGGGCATAAGGTTATTT
>JAEWMK010000302.1 GCA_023457235.1 Bacillota bacterium | reverse complement strand
GCTTCATAGGCTACTTTTGCCTCTCTTTTATTCTCTTCTACATTCCTAATATCGCCTTCATCCGCAAGACGAATAACCTTCTTTAACGGTAAAACGATATCATTTTCATCGACAGTTTTTTGTGCGATGACGGCCTTTCCGAACTCAATTCCCCGAACAGTTTCAACGATAACGTATGATCCTCTTTCGATCTTTATTTCCCCTGGATCAAAATAATATATTTTACCCGCTTTTTTAAAGCGTACTCCTACTACCTCATACAAGCATTATCCCTCCTGCAACTTCAATATCAGCTGCTCCATCAATAATGAAGGATTGACATTGGCATTTAACCGCTTTTTCGCCTCTAGAATAACGGTTAAATCGTCTACGATTTTCTTTTGAGAAAAACGTATAGATTGTGCCTCAAGCAACTCCTTTTGATCTATATAAATTAAACTTTTTTCTTCACCTATTTGGATATATAAAAGGTCTTTAAACCATAATAATAATAAATCCAAACCTACACTAAGCTGTTCCTTTTCCTTAAAGTGTGACAGCCAACTTTCGTGTAAAAATAATAGAGAATGGTGGCCCCGTTTTAAAAGGACCTCATTTAATTGTATCACTATATTTCGGGCTTGTGCAAACCAATCGTTTGAAATTATATCAAGCGCTTCATTAATATTATTGGTAAGGGAGGCAACAATTTTCCCTAAATGAGCAGGGACATCTTGTTCAAGCAGTTTTTGCAAAAGTAAATCTGATGTTAATGGTTGAAAATTCAAAATCTGGCATCTGGATAATATTGTTGGCAGTATTTGCTGGACCTGTTCTGTTAACAAAATAGCAATAGTTTGTCCGCCTGGTTCCTCTAAAAACTTTAATAAACTATTTGCTGCTTGATTTGTCATCTTATCAGCATGTTCTATTATATAGATCTTCCCTTTTGATTCTACACTCTTCTTTGAAAATTCTCTCTGCAAATCTTTTATTTGTTCTTTTTTTAACGATAAACCGTCCGGTGATAGGAAATGGACATCGGGGTGATTGCCTGATTCGATCCTTTTGCATTCAATACAGGAATTACATGGTTCGGCATCCGTTTTATTTATGCAAAAGAAGCTTTTGGCTAGTTGAATGCCGACAGCTTTTTTACCTGTTCCACGGCCACCCTCAAATAAATAGGCATGGGCAATCCGGTCTTTCAATATACTATTTTTCAGCATCCTCACTACATTGGGTTGTGATTCCTGCAACTGTACCCAAGTTTGCATTTACGATCACCACATTATTTTAAAGTTGTTTCTAATATTATACCATTACATACCTATAGATGGTTGCTTTAACATCCTCGTAGACTTCACTTTCCGTTCGTTCAGCATTTATCGTTTTAATCCTGTCTGGGAAACGACTAATGAGCCCTTTATAGCCTTCATGGACCCTATGGTGGAAATCAATAGCTTCTAAATCGAGCCGGTTCACTTCCCTGTCTATACTTTTCTTAATACGTTCTAAACCTGTTTCTGGAGTAACATCCAAGTAAAGAGTTAGATCTGGCATATAATTATCAATAGCAAATTGATTAATAGAAAGTACTTCATCAATGCCAAGTCCTCTTGCATAACCTTGGTAAGCTAAGCTGCTATCAATGAAGCGGTCACATAATACAATTTGTCCATTTTCCAAAGCCGGAATAACCTTTTCAATTAAATGCTGACGTCTTGCAGCGGCATATAATAATGCCTCTGTTCGCCCATCCATCATTGTATGACTTTTATCTAATATAATAGAACGAATTTTCTCAGCTATTTCAATCCCACCAGGTTCACGTGTTAAAACAACATCAAATCCCTCATGGGTTAAATCCTCTTCAATACGTTTAATTATCGTTGATTTTCCAGCTCCCTCGGGGCCTTCAAATGTAATAAAAAATCCTTTCCCCATGTAAATTCTCCTATCTTCTTCTATAGTTTTGCAATTATATAGTTGTTATGCAAAAACTTCAAGCCCATTTTCCAAAATGTCCTTATGATTTTGAATATAAGCATCGGCCTTTATTAGCCCTAGCAGCTGACTAAGATGCGAATCTGTTATTTTTTCTCCTTCAAGGATCAACGGGATCCCCGGTGGATAAGGAATAACAGACTCTGCCGCAATACGGTCTTTCGTTTGAAGCAACGGTACTCTTTCTTTTTTGAACTTTTTCATTTCATTATAATGAATGGCTAGATTTGAAATCTTATCATCCTTTTTATCTAAACTTTTATATGTATTTTTTTGTTGGAAAAATTGAATCGGTAAATGTTTGACAGCCACTTTTAGTTTTTCTATTATATCTGGACCATTTTCAATGGCAGCTAAAGGCAGAACAATTAAAACATTCCATGGGTCAGCAAGCTCCGTATAAATGGCTTGTTTTTCAAATTCCCTTTGGAGTTCAATACCTGAAAGAGAGCATCTTGTTTGAACAATTACCTTTAATGGGTCGCATATATTGTCTTTAGTAGCAGTAGGTAGAACCCTCAGCTGTTCAATGGTGGAAAGCTGTTCGCGAAAACTATTTATACTGGTAACAATTTTTCCCTTTTCACTTTCCTTAATCTGAGCTAAGTAATACCTCGCTATATCTAAGGATGCCATAATTGGATAAGAAGGACTACTGGACTGAATGGCTTGCAAATAGTATTGTAAATTATCCAGATTGATATGATGGCTATTACAATGAAGAAATGACCCCATCGTCATCGCCGGCAATGTTTTATGCGCCGACTGAACAACAATGTCTGCACCCAGTTGTATAGCTGAAGGCGGGAACGGTTCACCTAGGATTAAATGAGCCCCATGAGCCTCATCGACAAGGACTATTAATCCATTTTCATGAGCAAGATTTATTATTTGCTGGAGCTCTGTTGACACCATGCCATAATAGTTCGGTGAAGTCAAAATGAGGACCTTGGCATCTGGGTACATATTTATAGCTTTTTCGACTGTTTCACGTGAAACATTTGTTGAAAATTGCATCTTTTCATCATATTCAGGCGTTAAGAAAACCGGCTGAACACCGGCTAATTTTAATCCATTTAGCACGGATTTATGGCTATTACGTTGCACAAGCACAATATCACCCTGTTCGCAGGTTGATAGAATCATAGCCAAATTGCCAGCTGTAGATCCCCCAACAAGGAAATAGCTTTTCATTACTTTATATAGTTTAGCCGTCAAATCCTCAGCCTCTTTTATTATCCCACTAGCTGAATGCAAATCATCGAGATTCCTAAGCTCCGTTTGGTCTATTGTTAGTAATTCCTGAAATACGTTTTGACTTGGAGGTAGCAATGGAAATACTGTGCCATTTTTATGCCCAGGTACGTGGAATGAGATTGGTTTTGTTTCAATATGGTTAAGTAAGCCATTGTATAAAGGAAGTAGGTCTTGATTCATTGGAGAGCCTCATTTCATTTTCATTCGTTATTATTTTAAATGATTGAAATTATTAATGAAACAATTAAAAAATGACTATCAATGCCAAAATAGCATGATAGTCATTTTCAATTGCTATTATTTAACAGCTCTCAATTAGACGTGCCAATAATGCTGTTCGGAATGGGATTTGATCTATACGTACATATTCTAGAGGTGAATGAGCATGGTCACCGCTTGCCCCAAGACCATCTAAGGTTGGAATACCCATACCTGCTGTAAAATTCCCATCACTTACCCCGCCTGTAGCAGCTTCCTCTAAACCAAAATCAAATTCATCCCTAGCTATATCTTGGGCTAACTTAAACAAGTCAGCACTTTCTTTTGTTTTTTCCATAGGTGGACGAACCATGCCGCCAATAACACTCAATTCAGAGTTTTCTAGATAGGGCCTGGTAGATTTAATTTGTGCATCAACACGCTGTGCTTCCTCTAAGCAAGGTACCCGAACATCAATTTCTGCTTCAGCGTATTCAGCAACTACATTACTACCAATTCCCCCCTTTACAATTCCAACATTTAGAGTCGTTCCCTTATCAGGATCTGCGAGAGCATATAGTTTTTGAATTTGGTAAGCTAACTCTTGAATGGCCGAAACCCCTTTATCTGGGCTAACTCCAGCATGAGCTGAGATGCCTTTTACAATAAGCTTATAACGACCGCTACCTTTTCTCATTGTTTTTAAGGCTCCTTGTGGTTCCATGGGAGGTTCAAGCACAAATGCGAAATCTGCCTGTGAAGCAGTTGTTTCAATCAATTCACGAGAAGTCGGACTCCCGAGTTCCTCATCACTATTC
>JAEWMK010000301.1 GCA_023457235.1 Bacillota bacterium | reverse complement strand
TCGGCCCCCCATTTAATCGGCTTACAAAGGTATGGTGTTGCAAAAGTGCTGTCAACAATTAACGGAATACCCGCTTCATGAGCAATATCTGCAACAGCTTCCACGTCAAGGACATGAAGACTTGGATTTCCGATAATTTCCCCATAAACGGCTTTCGTTCTTTCTGTTATTGCATTACGGAAATTTTCAGGGTCTGTTGGATCAACAAACACGACTTTAATCCCGTACTTAGGTAAAGTATTAGCAAATAAATTGTATGTTCCACCATATAGATTGGTAGCTGCAACAATTTCATCTCCAGCATGCGCAAGATTCATTATCGCTAAGGCAATAGCTGACATTCCTGACGATGTGGCCACAGCAGCAACTCCATCTTCCAACAAAGCAATTCTTTTTTCTAACACATCAACTGTTGGGTTTCCAAGTCTAGTGTAAATATTCCCAGCTTCATCTAATGAAAATAAGCTTTGAGCATGGTCTGTATTATGGAAAACGTATGAAGTAGTTTGATAGATAGGAACTGCACGAGAGCCTGTTGTTGGATCTGGTGATTGTCCCCCGTGTAATAAAACTGTTTCTAAATCGTAAGTGTTAAATTTTTCTGCCATTTTCAATTCCTCCTAATCACATTCGAAAACTCAACATAGTAATAAAGTTAAAAAACCCTTCTCCCAATAAGGAAGAAGGGTTCATTCGCCACTCAACCTTATCTTTCAGGTAAAACCTGCAGGATTTAGCACCTTTCAAGCATGCTTGATGGTTGCTGGACTTCACAGGGCCTGTTCCCTCCGTCACTCTCGATAAGTATGTTTCTATTTAATTAGTAATTAGGATTATATATAAAAAAATCTGAATAGTCAATATTAAAAATAAAAATGGGCTGCTAAATTAGTGCAACCCATTTCAATAGTAATCAAATGCCTAGATTAGTTTTTTTGTGAAGCATTTACATCCGCTAAGCTGAACAATATAAACGCAAGGCCCATCAATACAAACGTAATATTCATTACCACTGACCATTCTTCCATTTAATACACCCCCATTAGGAATCTATTTCATCTAATTTTATTTTATCAGTTCGATTCGCTATCAACGCGAAGACTTTTTGACAATTTTTCAACATTATTAAAATTTCCCACAAATAAGTATAGAAAGTAGAGATCGATTCAAACTAAGGAAGAAAAATTTTGAATGGAGATGATTCATTTGGCAAAACGTTCAAAGAAAAATGGCGCAGATCAGAAAAACAAACGAGGACAATTCCAAAAACAACATGATACTGAATTTGGAAATGAGTTTGGTAGTGCCCAAGCTAACAAATATAATGAAGGCGGCGCACAATCCGGCACAAAAGAATAAATGAATGGGGCTATTAAGCCCCGTTTATTCCCCTACTTTAATTTTCAGATCCCCAACGCCCATTTTTATTTTTAGATTGGTTTTTATTTTTGCTTTTTCATAACTATCGTTAACATACTGATCTTTATCCACGGATTTAAGACCTTCTGTTTCCACTTTTCCAATTCCATTTTCGATTAATATTTTGACCCCTATATTTTTCGGAACAATGATTTCAGTATTACCCATCCCTGACTCAATATTGGCATCAAACCCGTTTTTATAATCGCCGGCAAAATTAATCGTAGTTTGTCCAACACCAGTATAAATTTCAGCCTTTTGTAATTGTACTTCCCTTAAATCTATAACATTTTTTCCTGCACCTGTTTTCACATATAGAGTTACTGGTAAATTATTATTTAGGACAACATCGCCTTTGTATTCAAGTCCTTCTAAATTTCCCATTGGTTTATTCATATTGCTTTGAATAATCGACAGCTGTCCTTTCCCTTCCGCTATTTTGTAGTCGATAACCGGTTTAAGTTGTTCAACATTGTATGAAAAATCGACTTCCGCTGCTTTAGCTGTGTTGCCACTTAGCGTAAGGTCACCTGCACCTAGTCGAATCGAAACATCCAACGCTTTTTCATTTTGAATATTTATACTAGATTTTTCAGATTGAAGATTTCCAATCTGAGCACCGCTGCATGAAGCTAATAGCAGTATCGACAGAATTGTAAACATCACGAAGAAAGCTCTCTTCATTAAATAATTTCCTCCTACCATTCTTTTCTGTTATTATGTACTTCTCTTATTATAGCAAATAGCATGAATTAGAAGTCATGACATATATTCAACAATTATTCAAGAAGATTCATGAAACTTTTAAAATATTTTGTAAAAAATTACTGTACTTTATTATATAATGTGAATAATGTCATAGTGTAATTGTTATAAATACATAAGCCTTGTCGGTCATCTGGGATAAAACTTATTTAAAAATAGGGCTTTACCGAGCGAAGAAATAGTAAAGCTGCTATTAACGGTTAACGATGAATATCAACTCGCTTTATAGGTTGGCGATAATTTATGGTATAACGGAGGAATTACGATGAAGTTAAAAGCAAAATTAATTACTGGCGTTGCAGGCTTATCCTCTATTATTATATTAATTTGTTCATTATTTACTTATATTTCAATTAAAAACTTTTCTAATAATGTAGATAATTTAACAAATGGATTATCAGAGGTCGTTGAAAGAGATGTAAGCGGATTTTCAGGCCATTATGCAGGTACCCTCACCTACCTTGAAGGAAAAAATGTTGTTGAAAAATTAGATAATATAATCCAGTCGGTTGAATATCCTTTAAACGCCAGTAAAAGCACTACCAACCCGGCTATTCTAAGGCAGTTGTTTCAAGGATTTGTAAACAAAAATGAATATATTTCATCCATGTATATAGCGTCCACTAACGGAATCCTTGCCACATATTCAAAAGATAAAATGGAACCAAAACAAATTAGTGAAGATTGGTACCAAAAAGCAAAAACATTAAAGAATGATCAAATTTATATCTCAAATATGCAAAAAGATAACAGCGGCAAAGCATTTGTTACAATTAGTACACCCATTTACAACAACAATCAATTTGCTGGTGTCATTTCTGCTGACCTAAACGCTACCTTATTAAGTGAATATATTTCACAAATTAAAGTTGGTGAAACTGGTTTTATTGCTTTAGTAGGTGCAGACCATTCTATTATTGGCCACAAAGATTTGACACTTGTAAAGGAATCGAAAACGGTCAAGGATCTACCATTTTTTAAAGAAATTAACGATGGAAGAATTTTATTAGATATAAATCAAGTAACCTATCTCCCTCTTGTCCATGAAAAAACAGGATGGACCGTTTTATCTGTTATCCCGCAAGAAGAAGTATCATCCTTTACAAAAACAATTGGTACAAATATGAGCAATAAAATTACAGAAGCCAATACAATGACGGAGAATAGCCTATCAAAATTAGTTTCCATTCAGGTGATTGTTATCATTCTATTGATAGCCATCTCTATAGTCATCAGCTGGCTCATTGCCAGATATTTTGTTCAACCGATTAACAGCATATCTTCTTTGATGGAGGCTGTTAGTAATGGTGACCTTTCAAACAAGTTACAAGTGAGGTCAAAGGACGAAATCGGCATGCTGCTCCATTCGGTAAATAGAACGATAGATAGTTTACGAGACATGGTTAAAAAGATTAACAACCTCGCACATGAAGTCGATCAAAGCTCAAACATATTGAATGAACAAGCTGAAGTTTCAAGCTCAGTTGCTAAAATTATAAATGACGCTATGGGTGAAGTTTCTTTAGGTGCTGACAAACTGAGCACAGATATGTTCAGTGTTGCTAATAATGTTGAGCATAATGCCAATTCAATGCAATCTATGTCAGAAAATATTTCGACTATTGCCGGACAAGCCCGAAAAACAAAAGAAGTTTCTTCTGAAGGTAAAATGGCAATGGAAAAAATGAAATCAAATATGGATATTATCGTTAAACAATCAGTTGAGTCGAGTAATATCATGAAAACACTCGATATGAGATTACAACAAATTAGCGATATTACAAAGTTAATCCATGATATTTCTGAACAGACAAATTTACTTTCCTTAAATGCATCAATTGAGGCGGCAAGAGCAGGTGAACATGGCAAAGGCTTTGCTGTAGTAGCCCAAGAGGTAAAGAAATTAGCGGAGCAATCAAGTAAATCCGTTGAAAAAGTATCCACATTAATTTCAGAAATTCAAAGTGATTCAACAAAGGCCTTAATTAATATTGACCAAAGTAAAAAATCAGTTGAAGAAGGTTCGGTAGTAGTGAATGACAGTGAAAGGAATTTCCACCAGATTGTAACCTATATTGATGACCTATCAAATAATATTGAAAATATCGCACAAACAGCTGATGAGATTTCAAAACGCAGTAATGATATATTTATTTCAATTGAACGGGTAACCAATGTAAGTCAAACAACAACAGCCGGCGTTGAAGAGGTAACAGGTACAACTGATGAACAAATGGATGCAGTTCAAAAAGTAAAGGAAATCTCCTCAAGGCTGCAGGATTTAACTCAAGAATTAAAACACTCTGTTGGACGATTTAGATTATAAACAGCGAACCGGAACTTTCCGGTTCGTTTTGATTTAAATTTAGTAAAATGTGATAGAATAGGAAGATTAGGGATTAAAGGAGTTAAGTTTATGAATATAATTTGTTCTACATTAAATGCAAAGTTTATCCATACAAGCCTTGCTTTACGATATTTAAAGGCTTACGCAGAACCTGAATTTCATATCGGGCTAGCAGAATACACAATAAATGATCCGGTCATGAATATTGTAACTGACTTATATTCAAAAGACCCGGATGTAATAGGATTTAGCTGTTACATTTGGAATATTGAGGAAACGATAAAAGTAATCAAAATGCTAAAAAAAATTAAACCAGAGCTCATCATCGTTTTAGGTGGTCCGGAAGTAACCTATGATACACTTGAATGGATGGAAAAAGTAGGTGAAGTAGATTTTATCGCAATCGGTGAAGGTGAAGGTACGTTTAAGTCATTACTTACAGAAATTACTTCAACACAGGACTATCGCAATGTTGCCGGTATTGCTTACCGAAGAAATGAAGAAGTAGTTATTAACCTACAACGTGAAAAACTTGATTTAGCAACAATCCCTTCTCCCTATCGATTTCCGGAGGATTTTCCAAATTTATCAAAGCGCGTTGTGTACATTGAGACAAGCCGTGGCTGCCCTTTTACATGTCAATTTTGTCTTTCATCGATCGAAGTTGGGGTCCGCTATTTCAATCGAGAAAAAATAAAAGAAGACATTTTATTATTAATGGAGCATGGCGCCAAAACGCTGAAATTTGTGGATAGAACCTTTAATATTAGCCGCAGCTAAGCAATGGAAATGTTTCAATTTTTAATTGATCACCACTATCCTGGTACAGTCTTTCAATTTGAAATAACAGCTGACATAATGCGGCCGGAAGTTCTTCAATTTTTAAATGATCATGCTCCGGAAGGACTATTTCGATTTGAAATTGGGATTCAATCAACCAACGATTATACAAATGCACTAGTTAAAAGAAAACAAAACTTTGAAAAGCTGACAAGGACTGTGCAAATGGTCAAAGAAGGAGGAAAAATTGCCCAGCATTTAGATTTAATTGCTGGTTTACCTGAAGAGGACTATGATTCATTCAGAAAGACGTTTAATGATGTTTTTGCATTCGAACCGGAGGAATTACAGCTTGGATTTCTGAAAATGCTTCGGGGGACAGGCCTTAGAAATGAAGCCGAAAAGTACGGCTATATTTATGAAGATCATTCTCCCTATGAAATTTTGGGAAACAACGTCATGCCATTCATCGATATTGTAAGAATTAAACAAGTAGAGGATGTTCTTGAAAAATATTGGAATGCCCATCGGATGGATATTACTTTACTTTATTTAGTATGGAATGTTTTTGATTCACCATTCGATTTCTTTCAGGAATTTGGTGCCTTTTGGGACAAAAAAGGCTGGAGTAGAATTGGGCATCAACTTGAAGATTTATTTGAAAGATTGTTCATGTTTTTAAGTACTAAGGGGCATTTGCCTATAGAAGTAATCGAAGCAATGATGAAATATGATTATTTAATCGGCAAAACCCATAAGCCTCGTAAGCCATGGTGGCAAGATAAATTTGATAAGGGTTTGCGTTCAGCATACTTAAAAACACTTAGTGAAACTCCTTCCATATTAGGGGAGGAATTTGCAAAAATTTCTTTATCTGAAAAGGATTTACACAAGCATACGATTATGGAAGTCATCCCATTTGATATCGGTCATTATCTTCAAACCGGGTCTATCATTAATGAATCAACATTAATGCTAATTTTTTATAATCCTACGTTAAAAAAGAGCACCCTTTATACAGCGCCATTAAAAAACATTGAAGGCTGATACAATCAGCCTTTTTACTATTCTGAATTTCGGCGTGCTCCTTCCGATTTTTCCTTCTCTGCTTGCGCATATTTTTTAGCTGCCGCGATTTCAAATTGTTTGCTGGCATTTACATCACTGAATTCCAAACCAAACTCTTCATTACTATACCCTCTCGGAGTTTGTTGGCTTTTTACTTCTGGGTTATTATGCCTTGGATTTTCTTTAACCATTTAATGATTCCTCCTTTTATCGTTTTCCTTCATCTTCAATTCTGTTAGAAATCCTAGCATTTTCAGCTGTTTTAAAGGCTTTCAGATCAGTAAATTCATTATCAAATTCTACCTGCGGCATACTTTCAACTGGCGTCTTGTTATTCGTTTTCGCTGCATCATGCTTTACTTTTCGTTTCATAAAAAAATTCCTCCTTTTTCTGAAATAACGTACTATATATAGAATGCTGCAAATTCAGGTTACTCATGCAACGTAATATTAAATTGAAAAACTTGGAATTAGGCACCAATGTAGCTCAAATTGCATACAATATCCTATCTTACAAAGTGGAGTTGGTGCCAAATGGCATTATTTTTATATCTTTTTATGGGTCTTATTATTAGCTTAATTCTTTGCCTGACCCCAAATGCAGGGATGAAATCATTTGGACATTTTACCTTTCTCGTCTTCAGTTGGCTTCCACTATTTTTGTTCGGACTTGTATTTATTTCAATTTACGACCGAAATAGGATTTCGATTTAAACTACCTTTCCTTTGTGGAAGGTAGTTTTTGTATATCGACAACTTATCCAAGACATACTAACACCAATAGTGCTAAAGAGGTGATACATATGGATAAAGATGAGAAAAAGGAAAATTTAAAATCTCCATTAATTGATGGAACAATGCCACATCAAATTTCATCCCCTAATTTTAAAGATAGTGGGATTAAAATTGAACCACCTTTTGTGAACGAACATGGGGTTATAATAGGGGATAGCTTTTACGATTCTCCGAACTCACCATTAAATCAATGGACGAAAGAAACAGACCCTTCTGTTATGGCAGGGGACGAATGGGTTCATCCGACGAATGATATTGGATGGAATACAGATGAAAATATCGACCTTGTTGAAAGGCAAAAACCACCACAAGCCGCCCCATTTATGCATCCAACCAAAGATGTAAGTAAAGGTACTGACTAAAAT
>JAEWMK010000300.1 GCA_023457235.1 Bacillota bacterium | reverse complement strand
CCAGTGGACCGACAGGCATCAATTTATCTGATCGTATTTATTTTCATGAAGCGAAAAGAGGCAAATCCTTTATAACCGATGTTCTTATCGGCAGACAATCCAATCAACCAATCATCATTTTTTCTTCTCCCGTTTTTGATTATGATCAACAATTTCAAGGTTTGATTTTTGGAGCTGTACGTTTGAACACCATTAACGATGTAATGAAAAAATTCCGCTTAAACGATACGGGACAAACATATTTAGTGAACCGTGATGGACAGTTAATTACCGAGCTTAGATTCCCTAACCTTTCCCTTCAACAAGGGACAAAGGATGGATTTACAGAAAAAATTAATTCTGAAATGATTGATTTAGCCCTGAAAGGTAAACAAATTACTAATAAATATAAAGATTATCGAGGTGTACCTGTTTTTGGCGAATATCGCTGGGTTAACGATCATAAGTGGCTAATTATTGGAGAAATATCAGAGGATGAAATATTTGCTCCATTCCATCGAATGGTAAAGATTTTTTTAGGTGTGCTATTTATTGTTATTCTTGTTGGACTAATTATTACATTTTTAATATCCGACAGGATTGAACGCATTTTTCATCATGTATTGGATGGTGCACATGCAATCGGTCAAGCGAAGTATGGCTATCGAATAGCTCCCGCTGACTACGCTAACTATTCTATTGAACTTCAAAAACTGTGCAAAGCATTTAATGACATGGCCAAGATGATTCAATTTCAATTACATTCTGTTCAAAAATCCCAGGAACAATTCCGTCTTCTGGCGGAAAATTCAAGTGATATGATTACACTACATGATTCAGATGGAAGATATCTATATACTTCTCCAATTTGTAAAGAAATCTTGCGATATGAGGAAACGGAATTGCTTGGAAAGGACGCCTATCTCTTTATTCATCCTGATGATTTAGAACAAGTCCAAATAAACCATCAAAAGTTACTTAACAAAGGTTACTCGATGAGTACCTACCGGATACGCCGAAAAGATGGGGAATATATTTGGTTTGAATCAGCGAATAAACTTTTACAAGGAACGGATAAGGAAGATCCAAAGCTAATAGTTGTATCACGAAATATAAATAAACGAAAGTTAGCGGAACAAAAGCTTCAAGAGGCGAATGAACTATTAAAACGTCTTTCGTCCATTGATGGATTAACCGGAGTATCGAATCGCCGTACATTTGATGAAAGATTGGTAATGGAGTGGAAACGATCACTTCGTAATTCAACACCGCTGACACTTATTATGTTGGATATTGATTATTTTAAAGCATATAATGACACCTACGGTCATCAAGGTGGAGATGCGTGCTTAAAGCAAGTGGCAACTACCGTCCAAGAAACTCTAGGTCGCTCGTCAGATCTCCTTTGCCGTTATGGTGGAGAAGAATTTTGTGTTATTTTACCTGAAACAGACGAAGGTGGAGCAGTTACGGTTGGCGAAAAAATAAGGAAAGCAATTGAAGATGTACAAATCCCTCATGCAGGTTCTAAAATCAGCAGCTGGGTCACAGTAAGTGTAGGTACAGCAACGATTGTTCCTATTATCAATATGGATCCAACAACTCTAATTTCAAACGCCGATAAAGCCGTTTACGAGGCGAAAAAAGCCGGACGAAATTGCGTTCAGGGCTATGAAAGATGACCAAGCTGATAAAAATGTAATAAATAAGGCTGCTCCTTCAAAAAAGGATACAGCCTTATTTTCATTCATAGTTATTGTTGTGTTCCCTCTAAATCAATTTGAACGGCTTTTTGAGGTGAGAAAGTGGAAATAGCATGTTTATAAATCATTTGCTGTTTTCCTTCTGTATCTAATAAAACAGTAAAATTATCAAATGCTTTTATTGTGCCTCGCAGCTGGAAACCGTTTAATAAAAAAACGGTAACGGCAATATTTTCTTTGCGAAGCTGATTTAAAAATTGATCTTGAATGTTTATGGATTGTTTCATGAACAGTCCTCCTCTTCTCTTTCTTTAATATCTATTTCGCTTTAAGCTGAAGCTTTCCTGCTACTAATTTTAAAATTTCTTGAATCTTCTGTTCAAATATATTAGCATCAAAAACAGCTTCAGACATATCGAACCATTCGACATCCATTTTATTTCGGAACCAGGTTAACTGCCTTTTCGCATATCTCCTCGAATTCCTTTTTAATAGCTCAATGGCTTCTTCCCTTGAAACTTTTCCATTAAAATAATCATATAATTCTTTATAACCGATGGCTTGGATCGATTGACAATCTTTAATCCCAGATTCATATAATGCCTTTACTTCTTTTATCAAGCCCTGGTTCACCATCATATCTACCCTTTTATTTATACGTTCATAAAGGAGACTGCGCTCCATGGTTAAGCCGATAATTTGATGGTCATAAGGTGCTTCACATTCCTGCTCTTGTAAATACTCGGTCATCGTTAAACCCGTTTCATGGTACACTTCTAATGCCCTGATCACACGCCTTACATTATTGGGATGGATTCGGTCACAGCTTTCAGGATCAATCATCCTCAGTTCATTATAAACACCATCTATTCCTTCTGTTTCAATCCGTTTTTCTAGGAATAAACGGTATTCTGGGTTGGATTCAGCAACCGAAAAATTATAATTATAAAGAATAGATTGGATATAAAGTCCTGTTCCACAAGCAATAATGGGTGTTTTTCCTTTCCCGCTAATCTCATCAATCAAATTAGCGGCACGGCATTGAAATTCTGCAACAGAAAATTCCTCAACAGGATCTTTAATATCAATAAGGTAATGAGGGATACCTTGCCTTTCCTCTTCAGTCACCTTCGCTGTACCAATGTCCATACCCCGATAAATTTGCATTGAATCTCCGCTTATGATTTCACCGTCAAGCGCTTTAGCCAATTCAATACTCATTTTTGTTTTCCCAACTGCTGTTGGCCCGATATTCGCTATTACTTTCTTTTTCATGATAAAGGTCACCTAAAAGTTTGATATGGTCTCTAAATCCATAATAAACAATTGTTGGCATTAATACAAACTTTCATTCATATTTTACATGACCCGTTTAAACATTTTTTCCATTTCATACGTTGAAAAGTGAATAATGATCGGTCTCCCATGTGGACATGTAAACGGATCCGTTGTCTTTCTCAATGTTTCAAGTAATGCGAAGATTTCATCATGACGAAGATGACGATTCGCTTTTATCGAACCTTTACAAGACATCATAATCGCCGCTGCCTCGCGCAATTCATGAATGCTCACTTTTTTCTTTGTTAGGACCTGCTGGATGATTTCTTCAATGACTTCTTTTTCCTCACCCTTTGGAAACCATTGTGGATGGGATCGAATGATATAGCTTCCTCCGCCAAATGGCTCTAAAAATATACCTACACTTTTTAAAAGATTTAGATGTTCTTCAATAATAAAGGTTTCGTTTTTTGAATATTCAAGGGTTAACGGAAATAACAATTCTTGAACTTCCGGTTCAACCTGCCCTACTTTTTCTTTAAAATATTCGTATTTAATCCGTTCCTGGGCAGCATGTTGATCGATAAGATATAAGCCTTTATCATTTTGTGCCAAAATATAGGTTCCGTGCATTTGCCCAATTGGATAGAGCGGTGGAACACGTTCCGGCTCTACAATCTCACGTGTTACAGAAGCAAAGTCAAAATCGCTAGGTAGATTGAAATCTGAATCCTGATCAGGGATTTTTATATCCGTGTCGATACTGCTTTCATCATCAAGACCACATGCCTCTATTTCTTCATCTACTTCTATTTCAATTTCAACTTCTTCGGCCCGTTCATGAAATGGATGAGCCTTTGTTTCGATTACCTCTTGCAGCGGCCGCTCCATTATAAGGGTGTCAGGGATTCTATGTTCAAACGAGATCGTTTGCTGCTCCGACACAGGCAACGGCTCTTTTTTCGGTTTTAAAACCTCTGGAATCAACGTTTGTTTTCGAAAAGCAGCCTTGATCCCCTCTTTAATTAGTTCACATAGTTCATGTTCTTTACTTAGGCGTACTTCTAGCTTAGATGGATGAACATTGACGTCAACTAATAGTGGGTCCATTACAATATTCAGCAATACGATTGGGTATCTGCCTATTGGTAATAGTGTATGATACCCTTCCTGAATTGCTTTTGCGAGCGCATAATTTTTAATAAAACGACCGTTAATGATGGTCGAAATATAGTTTCTTGAAGCCCTTGTTACTTCAGGTCTAGCGATGTATCCTTTCACCTCAAAATCGATGCTTTCAAGCTTTAATGGAAGCATTTGCTTAGCAATCGACATCCCGTAGATAGAGGCTAGAACTTGCAAGACATCGCCATTACCGCTCGTAAATAGGATTCTATTACCATTATGTGTTAATTGCAAGGAAATCTCCGGGTGCGCGAGAGCAATGCGATTGACATAATCCGTAATATTACCTAATTCAGTATGGACGGTCTTCATGTATTTCAATCGTGCCGGTGTATTAAAGAACAAATTACTTACAATGATTTCGGTTCCCTTTCGACTGGCTGTTGATTCATGGCTTTCAATATGCCCACCTTTAAGCTTTATATACGTTCCTGGTCCTTCCCCGGTTGAGGACTTCATTTCCATTACAGAAACAGACGCAATACTTGGTAATGCCTCTCCCCGGAACCCAAGTGTCCGAATTCGAAACAGGTCATTCTCATCCTTGATTTTGCTTGTAGCATGGCGCTCGAAGGCCAACAAACAATCCTCCGGCTCAATTCCATCACCATTATCAATAATTCGAATTTCCGATAATCCGGCTTCCTTTACATGAATTTCTATTCTAGTAGCACATGCGTCAATCGCATTTTCGACCAACTCTTTAACAACGGATGCCGGCCGTTCAACTACTTCTCCGGCTGCGATTTTATTGGATAATTGATGATCTAATTGCTTTATTTTTCCCACAATATCACCTAAATTTTTGATTTCATTAATTTTTGCAATCTATAAAGCTCGTTCATTGCATCTAACGGCGTCATTTCCAACAGATTGATGGATTGCAATAATTTCAGTACATCTTCTTCCTGTTTATTGGTAGTAGAATGCTTTGGTTTTCGCTCTTGTTTTTCTTGAACTACTGTAAAAAATGACAGCTGCCCCGCATCCTCATCAGTTGAAATAGTAGGTTCCTTAGGTGGAACAGGGGGCTCCTTTGTTTTTTGTTGTCCATGTTCAAGCTCGTCCAATATTTCTTTAGCTCGTTTGATTAAGCTCTTAGGAAGCTCTGCTAGTTCAGCAACATGGATCCCGTAACTTTTATCTGCTGCACCTTCTTTGACCTTATGAAGGAAGACCACTTTCCCATTTTCCTCGATCGCACTTACATGGACATTTTTTAACCTTGTGAGCGACTGCTCCAGTTCTGTTAATTCATGATAATGGGTTGAAAATAATGTTTTGGCCCCGATTTCATGATGAATATATTCAATGATCGCTTGCGCTAACGCCATTCCATCGTACGTTGATGTACCTCGTCCAATTTCATCAAGCAAAATAAGGCTGTTTTGCGTCGCTTTCGTAATCGCGTTTTTTGCTTCCAGCATTTCGACCATGAACGTACTTTGCCCGGAAACTAAATCATCAGCTGCCCCAATTCTAGTAAAAATTTGGTCAAAAATAGGCAGGACCGCTTGCCCGGCGGGAACATAGCAGCCGATTTGGGCCATGATTGCAGTTAATGCAATTTGCCGCATATACGTACTTTTACCTGACATATTTGGTCCGGTTATAAGCAGCATTTCACTATCTGAATCTAAATAACAATCATTTGAAACATACACCTGTGACTTTAATACTTTTTCAACAACCGGATGACGTCCTTCTTTGATGACGATTTTTCTATCATTAGAAAACTCTGGTTTTGTGTATTGATATTCTTCACTAACTTGGGCAAAGCTTTGTAAACAATCAATTTCACTAATGATCTTTGCTAATGTCTGAAGCTTTGGTATATAGTTTTTAACCTGCTCTCGTATTTGAACAAACAAATCATATTCTAAATCTACGATTTTTTCTTCTGCTTCTAGAATGATCGCTTCTTTTTCCTTTAGTTCGGGAGTAATATATCTTTCTGCATTAGCGAGTGTTTGTTTTCGTTCAAAACGCCCCTCCGGCAGGAGATGGATATTCGCTTTTGTGACTTCAATGTAATAACCAAACACACGGTTATAGCCTATTTTCAAAGTTTTAATCCCAGTTTCCTGCTTTTCTTTCATCTCAAGCTGAGCAATCCACTGCTTCCCATTTTTGACTGCATCTCGGTACGTATCTAGCTTTTCGTTATAACCATCTTTAATAATGTCCCCTTCTTTAATTGAAAGTGGGGGATTTTCATTTATCCCAGCTTCGATTAATTGGAATAGTGACTCACAGGGATCAATATTCTGCAATAGAGAATCCGTATAAGAGTTTTGAAGCTGTTCAACCAATTCTAAAATGATAGGAACTTGCTGTAATGACTTTTTCAACTGAATTAGATCACGGGCATTGACATTTCCGTAAGCCACACGCCCTGAGAGCCGTTCCAAATCATAGACAGGCTTTAATGCTTCTTGTAATTCTTGACGGATAAAATAGTTTTTCAATAAGGTTTCTACCATGTTCAAACGGTTTTCTATTTCTACCTTTGATAGAAGAGGCCGCTCAATCCATTGTTTCAGTCTTCGAGCACCCATTGCCGTAACAGTTGAATCTAAAAGCCATAAAAATGAGCCTTTTTTTCCTTTTGTACGGATCGTTTCAACAAGTTCAAGATTTCGTTTTGAATGGATATCGAGTTTCATATACTGATTGGCTTCATAATAGACAACAGGTTGGATATGGTCGAGTGAACGCTTTTGCGATTTTACTAAATATTGCAATAGTCGGCCCAATGTGTCCTTAAGTTTTGTTTGTTCGAGTAAATTGCTAGTTTCATCTAAGACTTCAGGAATTGTAATATCCTCTTCAACGGAGATCGTTACATTCGCCCGATCCCTTAATTCCTGTAATTGCTGCTCAGAATGATGAGCTGAAACTACAACCTCTTTTGCACCAACAGAATATATTTCGCTGACAACGTCAAGCCAATCACCAGTAATCATCGTAATTTGGCCTTCCCCGGTAGTGAGGTCGATATACGCAAAACCATATGTTCCATCATTAAAATCAGTAATCGTTGCAATATAGTTATTTTCTTTTTCATCAATAACTTTTCCTTGCATAACCGTGCCGGGAGTAATTAACTGGACGACCTCTCGGCGCACCACTCCCTTGGCCGATTTCGGGTCTTCTACTTGTTCACAGATTGCAACCTTATAGCCTTTTTCAATTAATTGATTTATATAATTTTCAGCGGAATGGTACGGAACACCGCACATAGGAATTTTTTCTTCTACTCCTCCGTCCCGGCCTGTAAGAGTTATTTCCAATTCCTGCGACGCTTTAATTGCATCATCGAAAAACATTTCGTAAAAATCACCTAAACGAAAAAATAAAAAGGCATCCATGTATTGTGCCTTTACTGACAAATATTGTTGTATCATTGGCGTATATTGTGCCATGTATAGTCCTCCAATGTAATGCTTCTGAAACAAGGGGACGGTTCTCATGTTCCATACCCCTCACATTCCAATTATAGCATTAGAAAGACGAGGCTTACCAGACATAATGGTGAAAAGGTGAATGTTGGAACTATACAATTACACTAAATGGAACATGAGAACCGTCCCTCTATTCCCTACAGCACAAAAAAACTAGGAAGGTGTATCTTCCTAGTTCCTATTCTTCTTCACCTGCTACTAAAAAGTCCGGATTTAAATCCTCAAACTCTTCATCTACAAGCTCATCTTCACAAATTTCATCCTCACAAACGCCAGGATAAACTTTCACACAAACCTTCGTTTCACCAATGACTTCTGCAACAAACTCGCGTTCAACTTGAACAACAATTTTATTGCCGTTTGGTGAAATCGAGCATTCTAGACAATTAGGCTGCTGTAATACTCTTGCGATGACTTCCAAATCATCGGATATACAGTTTTCATCTTTAGATGATAGACGGACAACATCTGTATAATGTACAGTTTCTGTAACAACCTCTGTTTTTGTATTGTCACTAAAGGAATACCATACGTTAATGTCGTAGCAACCCTCAATCTCTACATGATCCCCAGCCTTCCTAGCGTCATATTCGTGGTTAATAATCCAACAACCAAGAATACTAGTTGGTCTGTGAGAAGGTGTAATTGTGTGCGTACATTGAGTAAACTTACGACCCTTACCGCAAACTGCTTTTGTAATTATCTCTCTAAACCGAAATTCATGCTCTCTACTTGTTGACATATGAGCACTACCTCCTCATTCTTATGTTCCATTTCATCTTATGCAGGGCGAATGACCAGTGTGCAAAAAATTCTTTATCGCTTAATTCTCGAATTACTCGGACCTTTAGTTCATTCTATGCACAAAACTTGAGATATGTGCCCATTAACATCATTTTATTTTAGCATTAAAAAAGAGACCAGCGATTAAGCCGATCTCCTACATGATATAATCTTATTTTTGTTTCATTTCTTCAGGAATTAAATGATCATGCTCACAACCGCCCTCTTGATGGCAGCCAGGCTCTGAACCGGTTTTTCCTTGTAAAAGGTCACCACCAGTAGATAAGATGATCTCATTTGTTACTGTTTGTGAGATCGTGCTTGAAACAAGCTGTAATAAATCATTAACTACTACTTGTGATTGCTTGAATTCTGTAACTACAGGAATTTCATCTAATTCAGCCATTAAAGCATCTAATTTTTCCTCAACCTTCTTTAATGCTTCAGGTTTATTATAGTGTTGGAAGTTCACCGCTTGCTTTTGATAACTTTTAATATCGCTCATCAACCCGCGAACTTTTTCATTTTTATTGATTGCTTCTTCTGCTTTCTTAAAAAATTCAACTTCCTCAGTTTCAGCAATTAATTTAGCAAGCTCTTCTGCTTTTTCTACTACTTGTGATTTCGTAAATTTAGCCATTATAAGTTACCCCCATCGTTTCTTCTACCATTTCTCCATTTAATGACCATGTTTTAGCATCTGTAATTTTTACTTTAACAATTTGGCCTATTGCAGACTTAGGGCCTTTGAAGTTAACCAATTTGTTTTTTCTAGTATATCCTGCTAAAATTTCAGGGTTGTTTTTACTCTCCCCTTCAACAAGAACCTCAACAACCTTATCTTGATATTGTTTGTTTTTCTTAGCAGAAATTTCATTTACCAAAGCATTCAATCTTTGCAGACGTTCCTTTTTCACTTCCATTGGAACATTGTCAACCATATCTGCAGCCGGAGTTCCTTCACGTGGTGAATAGATAAATGTGTAAGCACTATCATATTCTACTTCACGGTATAAGGATAATGTATCTTCAAATTGTTCATCTGTCTCATTCGGGAATCCAACGATTAAATCGGTTGTTAATGAAGCATTTGGAATAGCCTCTTTAATTTTGCGAACTAACTCTAAATATTGCTCTCTCGTATATTTTCGAGACATGATTTTTAACATTTCAGTACTTCCAGATTGAACTGGTAAATGGATATGGTCCATTAAGTTGCCGCCTTTAGCCAATACTTCAATGAGGTGATCATCAAAATCACGTGGATGGCTTGTTGTAAAGCGGATTCGTGGAATATCAATTTTACGGATTTCATCCATTAAATCGCCTAGACCATATTTCATATCTTCAAAATCTTTTCCATAGGCATTTACGTTTTGGCCTAATAAGGTAATTTCTTTATAACCTTGACGGGCTATATCGCGAACTTCATCAATAATATCTTCAGGACGGCGACTTCTTTCTTTCCCTCTTGTATACGGTACGATACAATACGTACAGAATTTATCACAGCCATACATGATATTAACCCATGCCTTTATTTTACCATTTCTAACTTTTGGCAAGTTTTCGATTACATCGCCTTCTTTAGACCAAACCTCAACTACTCTTTCCTTACCATACATGGCTTCTTTTAAAAGCTGTGGAAGGCGGTGAATATTATGTGTTCCGAAAATCAGGTCTACTTGCTGATGTTTTTGAAGGAGTCGATTTACTACACCTTCTTCTTGAGACATACAGCCGCAAACACCTAAAATCAGATCCGGTTTTTCTCGTTTTAATTGTTTTAAATGTCCAATTTCACCAAACACTTTATTTTCAGCATTTTCACGAACCGCACAGGTGTTTAATAGGATAATATCGGCATCATCAGTAGAATCCGTATTTTCAAAGCCCATTTCTGTTAAAATACCGGCCATGACTTCCGTATCATGTTCGTTCATTTGGCAGCCGTATGTGCGAATGTAGAATTTCTTTTCTTTACCGACTTCCATCATATCTTCAGGGATATCATAGCCACGATGGACGATAACCTCTTCTTTACCACGTTTTTTAGCATCCTTTAATGATGGCGGTTGGTAGGTTGTCTCAAAATATTTAGCATAATCCTTTTCGGATTTTTTGTCCGAAGGATCAGCTGTTTTTATTTGTTGACCTTGCAATCTTTGTTGTTCGTTCATGTAAATCTCCTTCCTCTGATCAAATGCGCCTTGGCGTATTTGTGCCCAGATTTTTTCGAGTTTGCTCGAAAAGTTACCTCTGAAAATCTGAGGCATCCGCCGGAGGCTTAAACTTTATTCATTTGAATAAAGTTTATAAAACCCTATTTTGAAGTTTTTAGAATAAATTATACACCAATTACATAGTATATAGGTTTAACCGCAAATTAACAATACCACATATCACGGAAAAAGTGGAAGCTACGTACTGGTCAAAGCAAAACCAAAAAGCTGACCCAATAGGATCAGCTTTTTGTCTAGCTCCAGCGCCCAGCGACTCGTAAACTTCGCTCATCTCCCTACGATAAGTCAACATCGATTCGCAAAGCTCATCGTGTTTCCTTTATCTCAGTCGATGCACTCCAGTTTATACGTCGCTAAACGGGCGCTTCCGCTTTTCTATATTACATGAATTCTTTTACTAATTCATTGAACTGGTCTTCAGAAATCTTAAGGTCAGCATGAACAAGTGGTTTTTCACTATAACCATGAACTAACTCTTGGTAAGATTTTTGTTCTTTGTTTTGATAGATAATTCCAGTTACAAGACCATGGTTATCCATCAATGTTTGCATTGCCATGTTACGATTTGAAGGGTCATAACCTTCAATATCACTTAATTTCTTAAGGTTTTCTTTATACCAATCGTATGTGTTCACCTTATTGTAAGTTACACAAGGGCTGAATACGTTGATTAAAGAGAAACCTTTATGTTGAATACCTGCTTCAATGATTGCAGTTAATTCTTTTAAATCACTTGAAAAACTTTGAGCTACGAATGTTGCTCCAGCTGTTAACGCCATTTCCATAGCTTGGATAGATTGTTCAATAGAACCTTTTGGTGTACTTTTTGTTTTGAAGCCAAATTCACTACGTGGTGATGTTTGACCTTTAGTTAAACCATAAATATGGTTATCCATTACGATGTAAGTAATGTCAATGTTACGACGGATTGCGTGAATAGTATGTCCCATTCCGATCGCGAAACCATCGCCGTCACCGCCGGCAGCGATAACTGTTAAATCTTTATTTGCCATTTTTACACCTTGGGCAATTGGTAATGAACGTCCATGAATACCATGGATTCCATAAGAATTGATATATCCTGAAATACGTCCGGAACATCCGATTCCTGAGATAAGCGCAAATTCATGCGGCTCAACACCTACATTTGCAACAGCACGTTGGATTGCAGCTTGAACGGAGAAATCTCCACATCCTGGACACCAGTTTGGTTTTACACTATTTCGAAAATCTTTAAATGTTGCCATCTTATAACAACTCCTTAATACTGTTGT
>JAEWMK010000299.1 GCA_023457235.1 Bacillota bacterium | reverse complement strand
AAAAAGCAAATAAATCCGTTAAGACGGAAAAATCGACGAATAAAAAGGTAGAGAAACCGACGAAGGAAGCAGCGGTCCTCATCGGCCCATGGCTGGAAGAAGAACTGCTGCGGGGTGATACCGGGGAAGAGTTTTATGTTCCGGATTATATTATTAAAATGGCTGAAGAGGTTTTAAAGCACTATAACCTATCTGTAAAGAGCATGACTTGCATTACAACCAAGTCCGATAAAGGCGGTGCGATCTGGAAGCTTGAAACGGATGCCGGTCCGAAGAGCTTGAAGCTATTACACCGGAGGCCAACGAGGAGCATGATTAGCCTTGGTGCGCAGGAATATTTGGTTAATGTTCAAAAAGCCAATGTGCCTCCACTTGTAAAAACGAAGGATGGAGAAGATTACCTTGTAATGGGAGGGAAGTGCTGGTTTGTAGCCGAATGGATTGAACCGCTGTACCCTGTCACAAAAGATTTAGAGGGTGCCAAACATCTTTGTCGTGCATTGGGTGAATTCCATCGTTTAAGCCAAGGCTATGTTCCACCAGCGAAATCGGAGTTGCCATCACGCTTATATAAATGGCCGAAGACCTACCAAAAAGTAATAGACAAAATGGATTGGTTTCGCAATCTAGCAAATGCCTATAGTGAAATGCCTGCAAGTTCGCTTCTTTTAAGTGTGGTAGATCAATTTGAAGAGCAGGCAAAAAGAGGATTAGAGGCATTAAATCAATCTAGCTACGATGATTTAACTAAGCTTGGCAATGAAGCCTGGGGACTCGTTCACCAGGATTACGGCTGGTCAAACGGGCAAATGGGTGAGAATGGCATGTGGGTGATTGACCTCGACGGGGTAGCCTATGATATTCCAATCCGCGACCTTAGAAAACTAATTACAGGTACGATGGCGGATTTATATACATGGGACACAACATGGGTGCGGGAAATGATCAAGGCCTATCATGAAGCCAACCCAATTTCAAAGGAACTCTATGAAATTTTAATGATTGATTTAGCGATGCCGAATGAATTTTATAAGAATGTAAAGGAAGTAGTCTATGAGCCAGAGGTCTTTTTAAACGAAGAAACAGCAGCCATGATTAACACCATTGTCGAAACGGATAAAACTAAATGGCCGGTACTCGAAGAAATTAAAAATGATTGGGGTAAAGTTGAAAGGACGAAGGAGAGCCGCAGCAAGGAAGAGGGCAAACAAGCAAAAAAAGCAAAACAAGAAAAACAAGTAATACAAGAAGAACGGAAAAAGGATAAACAAAGTAAAGAAGATGGCAAATCGAAAAAGAATGAAAAGAAAAATAACAACAAGAAAAATAACAAAAAGGATGGGAAAAAGAAAAAATGAAAGTATTAATGATCTGTACTGAAAAACTTCCAGTTCCTCCTGTTCGCGGCGGCGCCATTCAAACGTATATTGCCGGCATCCTACCGTATTTAGGGAAGGTCCATAATATTACTGTTCTAGGGGTTGATGATCTATCCCTTCCGGACGAAGAAACGGTTGATAAGATTCACTATGTCCGCGTACCGGGAAAAACATTAGAGGTTTATGAAGAAGGGGTTTTGCAACATCTGCAATCAAACCATTATGATTTAATTCACATCTATAATCGTCCCCGCCTAGTCCTTCCAGTTCGAAGTGTTGCACCAAACTCAAAAATTACGTTAAGTATGCATAACGATATGTTTAATCGTGAAAAAATTAAGCCTGAAGAGGCAGCAGCTGCTTTACAGGAAGTTTCCCAAATTGTAACCGTAAGCAACTATGTTGGAAATGTAATTAAAGAACTTTATCCCGAGGCTGCGCATAAGCTTAATACGATTTATTCTGGTGTTGATGTTGACCGCTTCCTACCTGCTACCCATCCAAATATGAAAAAAATCCGCGATAATATTCGGAAGGAACATGGTTTGGATAACAAAACCGTCCTTCTTTTTGCCGGTAGACTGTCTACAAGCAAAGGTGTAGATAAACTAATACGAGCAATTCCGGACTTGGCCAAGAAAAATAAGGATATCGCCTTAGTCATCGTCGGTAGTAAATGGTTTAGTGAAAATGATATTACTGATTATATTGCTTATGTAAAAGCATTAGCGAAAAGGCTGCCAATCCCTGTTATTTCAACGGGCTTTGTAGCGCAAAGTGAGATTCAAAACTGGTTCGCTGCTGCTGATTTATTCGTATGCACATCTGTTTGGCAGGAACCATTGGCTCGTGTGCATTACGAAGCCATGGCGTCAGGACTCCCAATCGTAACAACAGCAAGAGGCGGAAATCCAGAGGTCATTCTTCCGAGGGAAAATGGCCTCATCGTAGACAATCCGGAGGACCCGACCAACTTTACAAAAGCAATTTCAGAAATCCTCTCAGATAAAACAATGATGAAAAAGATGGGCATTAAAAGTCGTGACCTCGCTCTTTCTCTTTACACATGGGACCGTGTGGCAGAGGAACTGCTGAATGTTTGGAAAAAGGCATAAGCTGGGACACGGGGCCGGTGTGAGCGAGCCACAGGGTCGGGAACTGTGTCCCACTCACAGGTCCACAGAACCCGACCCAACGGCCCGCCTCCTGTGGTTCACAAAATAAAAAAGCCGAATATAGGTTGTATTTTATAAACCTATACTCGGCTTTTTTGTGTATTCCCGATTGTAAGACTCATTGGTTTCTTTGTTTTGATTTTCTGTTCTTTATAAAGAAATTCTCTAATTTCCTCTATTGTCAATCCCAATTGCTTTGCTTGTAGGATAAGTTTTATCCATTCTTGATCCAACATAGCTTTCATTCACTCCTATAACATATTTCTCATTTCAACCTTAACTAAGGAAGGTTAAAAATAAGTTAAAATATATTAAAAAATTAGGAAGATTATGATATTTTGGTCCCGAAATTTAGGAGTGAATAAAGGGATAACGGATAAAAGTGAATACTAAAGTGAAAATTTATAGCCAAATCCTCTCACTGTTTCAATGTATTGGGGCTTTTTCGGATTATCCTCAATTTTTTTTCGCAGTGTACTGATGTGAACAGAAACGGTTTTCAAGTCAGTATTGTAATCGATGCCCCAAATATTGTCGTACAATTGTTCTGTGCTAAATACTTGGTTTGGATGCTCCGCTAAATAGAAAAGCAACATTCTTTCTTTTATGAAAAGTTCAATCTTTTCGTCATTCTTGTAAACACTTTTATTAGTGAAGTTGATTGTTAAGTCTCCGACTCTCAAAACCTTTGAAGTAGCCATGCCGCTTCTTCTCAACTGTGCTTTGATTCTTGCAATCAATTCTGGGGGATCAAAAGGTTTGGTTACGTAGTCATCACAACCGATGTCAAAGCCTTGGATAATCGTCGTGTTTGTTTTTTGTGCAGTTATTTAGATAAGGTTGGCGGTCGAAATTTAG
>JAEWMK010000298.1 GCA_023457235.1 Bacillota bacterium | reverse complement strand
GGGGTTTTGTAATGGAGGAAAAGGTAGTAAAGGCAATTCAAGACGATTATCCAGATGATTTTGCATGGTGTTATGGTTGTGGAAGACTGAATGAAAGTGGTCACCATTTTAGAACAGGGTGGGAAGGTGAAAATACAGTCACTATTTTTAACCCTGAGCCAGAACACTTAGCACTTCCGGGCTTTGTTTATGGAGGCTTAATTGCATCCTTTGTTGACTGCCATGGAACAGGGTCTGCGGCTCTTGCACTGCACCGAAAGAATGGACATGAACCAGGGGATGAAGCAGAGCCGCCACGTTTTGTAACCGCTTCCTTACGCGTGGACTTTTTAAAACCAACGCCACATGGTGTGCCACTAAAAGCTGTAGGCACGGTTGAAGAAATTCATCCGAAAAAGTGGAAGGTCAATGCAGAAGTTTATGCAGATGATACCCTTTGCGCCCGCGGTGAAGTCATTGCTGTTGTCATGCCAAGTACATTTGCGAAGAAGGATTAATAAGTAATAAAACCAAGGGGCGGTCCGAAAGGGGACGTGCCCCTTTTGGGCTTTGACGCGGGTATTGGGCACGTTCACGGACTTTTAGTGACTGGAGCGATACTTTTTTTCATGGTACGGGCTCTTAATCACCTTTTAGTGACCGGAATGCTGTTTTTTTCCTCGGTACGGTCTTTAAATCACTATTTAGTGACTGGAGAGCTGCTTTTTTTCATGGTTTGGTCTCTAAACTACGTTTTAGTGACTGGAGTCCTGCTTTTCCTTCTAGATCAGTCACTATATCCGTACAGGCAAAGCTTTTGGGCAAAATAAAAGGGCCACCAATAGTCACCATCGACTAATTGGATTGCCCTTGTATTTTTATTATAAAAGCTCTTTACGCAATTCTGCTGCTGATTTTGGAGAAAGGTATCCAGGTGCAACATCAAACACTGTTTTTGCCCCATATAAACCTTCCTGATTCATGCGGTAAGCTGCACGTGCATAAGCAACAAGTACACTTGAAGTAAATTCAGGGTTGCTATCAAGCTTTAGTGAATATTCCACTACATGGTTTGTATTATCGCTAGATTGACCGCTGCGGATGACGAAACCACCATGCGGCATTGTTGAGTGATTTGCTTTCAATTCTTCTTCAGAAATGAAATTTACAGTTGTGTCATAATCAGCGAAATAGTTAGGCATTGTTTTAATAGTTGTTTCAATTTCTGCAAGATCTGCGCCTTCTTCAGCTACTACCCAGCATTCTCTTAAATGCTTTTCTCTAGTAGAAAGCTCTGGGTTTTCAGCATTGCGGACACGTTCTACAGCTTCCTCAATCGGAATAGTATATTGGACGCCGGCCTTAACGCCTTTAACACGGCGGATCGCATCTGAGTGACCTTGGCTTAACCCTTTGCCCCAGAATGTATAAGTAGCGCCATCCGGAACTACAACTTCCCCCATTAAACGGTTTAATGAGAATAAACCTGGATCCCAACCTACTGAAATGATGCTTGTCTTATTATTTGGCTTAGCTGATGCATCAACAGATTCGAAATACTCAGGGATTCTAGCATGAGTATCAAAGCTGTCAATTGTATTAAAAATTCGCGCATATGTAGGACCTTGCTCTGGTAGGTCAGTTGCAGAACCGCCACATAAAATCAATACATCAATTTCATTAGTGTAGCTTTCAATTTCGTCAATAGAAAGTACTTTGATACTTTCGTCATTCACATTAACACTTTCAGGAGCTCTTCTTGTAAAAACATATGAAAGAGTCATGTCGCTGTTTTTCTTCACAGCAGCTTGTACACCTCGTCCAATGTTTCCGTATCCCACGATCCCAAGTCTAATTTGATTTCCCATGCTTTATTCCTCCAATATAAAGTTAAAATAAAGAATTTAAATAAGTAATTTCAAATGACAAACATTCTCAATTAGAGTCTATCATGATGATTTAGTATACCACCCATTTTTTAATATGTCCAAATTTGTCAAATGCAATATTTTTGTAAAAGGTTCCAAAATATCCTATGTGTACATTTTATATTCGATTAAAAATTGAAACAATATTATGTTTGGATAAAATCAATGTCAATATGAGATGAATCCAGTGGGACACAGTTCCCGCCCCCGCGGCTCATGGGACGGAGAACCCGACCCTCTGACCCAAAAAAAAGGCTATTCTCAACATGGAGAACAGCCTTTTTGTCATTGTCTAGCTCCAGCGCCCAACGACTAGTAAACTTCGCCCACCTCCCTACGATAAGTCAACATCGACTCACTGTGTTCGTCGTGTTTCCTTTATCTCAGTCGATGTGCTCCAGTTTATACGTCGTTGAACTAGCTTTAAGCTTTTCTAATTAACGAATACCCTTCATATAATGCTGAATTTTTGGAGAAATCACCAATAAGATAATTCCTAGTACGATGGATGCTCCACCGATTACTCCAAAGTAAGCCATTTCTGTTTCAGGGGTATAGAATTTAACGATTTGGGCGTTGATGGCTTGTGCTGCAGCACTAGCTAAGAACCATAAGCTCATTGTTTGTGCTGAGAACGCCGCAGGTGCAAGCTTGGTTGTGGCTGATAAACCAACTGGTGATAATAGTAACTCACCTAAAACAACAATGAAATAACTAAGCACTAACCAAAGTGGATTTACTAAAGAATCTGTACCACCGAAGTAGGCTGGTAATAGAATGACAATGAATGATAATCCGGCGAATAATAAGGCTAATGAGAACTTTTGCGGGATTGTTGGTTGACGTTTACCTAATTTTACCCACATTAACGCAAAGAGTGGCGCAAACACAATAATGAATAATGGGTTTAATGATTGGAACCAAGCTGGTGAAATGTGAATGCCAGCGAAGTCTAATTGTGTACGCTTGTCCGCATAATTTGCAAGGATCGTTGCGCCTTGCTCTTGGATGGACCAAAACATAACAGCTGCAATAAATAACGGAATATAAGCAAGTAATCTTGAACGTTCCACATCTGTTGTTTTTGAACTTTTATACATCACAATGAAATACATAGTAGGAATTAAAATCCCAAGTATACCAACAAGAGCAATAAAACTTTCAATTGTTAAAATTCCTTTTGGAATTAAAACTGCACATAAAATAGCAATTACGGCAATACCGATGCCGATTCTAGTGAATACTACTTTTCTTTCAGAAGGAGATAATGGATTTGGTATTTGAGTACCTGCAAATCCTAAGTTTTTCTTTCTTGTTGATAAAAACATGACTAATCCTACAAACATACCAACAGCAGCAACACCAAAGCCTAAATGGAAGCTTGTATTCATAAGTGCTCCCACAATTAATGGTGAAATGAAGGCACCCATGTTGATCCCCATATAGAAAATACTGAAGCCGGCATCACGACGATTATCGTTTTCAGCATACATATCACCAACTACGCTGGAAACGTTCGGTTTTAGTAATCCTGTACCAAGAATAATCAGTACCATCGAAACGAAGAACATTGCTACGTTTCCTGGAATTGCTAAAGCAATATGACCAAACATGATCAAAACTCCACCGTAGAAAACGGCCTTTTGAGTACCGAATATCCGGTCAGCAAGCCAGCCGCCAATAATACCGGACATATAAACTAATGAACCATAAATCGAAACGATTGAAAGCGCTGTCGATTCGTCAAGTCCTAATCCGCCTTTTGATGTCTCATAGTAAATATAGAAAACTAGAATTGCCCGCATTCCGTAGTAGGAAAAGCGCTCCCAGAATTCAGTAAAGAATAGCGTAAATAATCCTTTTGGATGGCCAAAGAATCCTTTTTGCGGGACGCTATTCACTATCTCTTGTTTACTCAATTTAGCCATAGTGAAACCTCCATAAAAAATTTGATACTATTTTATAATACTTTTAACTACTCAAAATTGTCAAAATAAAATTTTTGGAAGCATTGATAAATCTGTTTTAATCAGATAATTATAAATTTTATAAAATTATATCAGTATAACGAATTGAATGAATTATGGGAAAACAGTGAAACTTTAACCAATTGTTGAAAAAAATTAACATCTTTTTCCTAACTTTTAATGTATGGTAAAGGTGAGATTTCTATACATTTTCGAACTTCATTTTGGAGAAGAGTGAGATTATGACCGTTCTATTAACTGCAAAAAAAGTATCGAAGGTCTACCAAATGGGTGAAGTTACTGTCCAAGCATTGAAGGATGTTAATTTTGAAATAAATAAAGGTGAATTTATTGTCGTTCTAGGTCCTAGTGGTTCCGGGAAAAGTACAATGATTAATTTAATCGGTGGCATGGATACGGCAAGTTCAGGTGAAATTTACTATCAGGAACAGCCGTTGCATCAGGCAACCGAGAGAATTTTAACGGAATATCGGCGCAATGCAGTAGGCTTTGTTTTTCAATTTTATAACTTAATGCCGAACTTAACGGCGTTTGAAAATATTCAGTAGTCGACTCAAATAGCTAAGAAACCGCTAGATCCGATGGAGGTTTTAGGACAAGTGGGCCTAGCTGATCGGGCTGATCATTTTCCGGCGCAATTGTCGGGGGGTGAACAGCAAAGGGTGGCGATTGCTCGTGCCGTTGCCAAAAACCCGGAGATTTTATTATGTGATGAGCCAACAGGGGCTTTAGATTTCTCGACTGGAATTCAGGTGCTGAAGCTGCTGCGTGAGTTCAATAAAACGATGGGGAAAACGGTAATGATTATTACCCACAACGCCGGCATTGCCGATATGGCGGACCGTGTTTTTTTTATAAAAGATGGAAGGCTTGAAAAAATCCAAGTGAATGAACATCCTCTTGACCCGGAGGAGGTGTCTTGGTAATGCTGTGGCGCAAAATGTTCCGAGATATTCTTGAAAATAAAGTCGCCTATATCGCCTGTGCGATTGTGATTGCGATTGGCTTGATGACGTATACATCGATGTCAATTGCAAAGGACGGTTTGTTTAACGCTAAGGATCAATTTTACCAGGAATATAGTTTTGCCGATGGTTTTGCCAAAGTAAAGGCTATTCCAATTACAAGGGTCCAGGCGCTGGAAGAAATAGATGGAATTGATGTTGTTAGTGGTCGTCTTGTAAAAGATGTCAGGGTGTTGATGCCGGATACGAAGGAAAATGTCTATCTTAGATTGATTTCTTTGCATGCCCCGGAAGGAAATGAATTGAACGGTATTAAGCTTGAAAAGGGTGCATTTCCTGCAACTAATCAGCAGCAGGTTTTGGTCGCTGATAAATTTTATGAGGCACACAAGTTACAAATTGGCAATAAAATCAATGTCATTATTGAAGGGAAGCAAGTGGAGCTGGCTGTGAGTGGTACGGGGATGAGTCCCGAGTATATTTATGCGTTGAAGGAGCTTCAGAGTGTTGCCTCGGATCCGAGCACCTTTGAAGTGGCCTATGTTCCATATGAGGATATGGAGCAGCTTTTTAATCAAAACGGCTTGGTTAATGAGATTTCGTTCACGCTTAAACCGGGCGTGGCATTCGAGGATGTTGAACAGGCGGTCAAGTCTGATTTAGAACGTTATGAGCTGGAGAGCCTTTATGCTGCCAAAGACCAGCTTAGTAATGCGATGCTGACGGAAGAACTAAAGCAACTCGAAAGGATGGCAAGTAGCCTCCCGGTGATTTTTCTAATAATCGCAGCGATTATTTTATATATCATGTTAAAACGGCTTGTTGAATCACAACGAGGTCAAATTGGCACATTGAAGGCTTTTGGCTACCTGAGATCGGAAATACTGTCTCATTATTTATGGTATGGCATTTTTATTGGTATTTTTGGCGGGGTGCTCGGAGGGATTTTGGGGATTTGGGTCTCGAAGTATTTTTTGCAGATCTATCAAATGTTCTTTAATCTTCCCGATATCGGAGCACATACCTCGATGAAGTATTTTTATCTTGGAATAATAATGGCGGTGCTTTTCAGTGCGGTCGCCTCCTTTCAAGGTGTACGAGGTGTGATCAGCCTACAGCCTGCAGAGGCGATGCACCCTGTTGTGCCGACTTTTGTAAAAAAGACATTTTTAGAAAAAATCCCTGGGTTCTGGCGCGCATTCAATGTTCAGGGGCGAATGGCCATTCGAAATTTGTTGAGAAACAAAAACCGGAGTATTTTTACGCTGATCGGAATGATTTTTACATTTAGTATGATGGCGTCCTTTTTTTCTTTATCTAGTATGTCAGAAACGATGATCATGGATCAGTTTACAAGGGTGCAGAAGCAGGATGTGAAGTTGACCTTTGTAAAACCAATGCCGCGCTCGAATGTCATCCGTGAGCTGAACGATGTTGACGGGATTAAACGAGTTGAGCCATTTCTCGAAATACCGGTTTCATTGAAATTTTTAAATCATAAAAAAGATGTGATTGCTTTAGGGATTTCTGACGGTTCGGAGCTTTACAATGTGTTTGATAAAGACGGAAACAGGCTCGAGGTTCCAAAGTCAGGAATGATGGTTTCTGAACAGGTTGCAAATAAGCTTGGTGTTCAGGTTGGTGATGTGCTCCAGGTGGAAAGCATTTTTGCGAAGGATGAAAAGCTGAATATTAAGATTGAAAAAATTATTCCGCAATATTTAGGGGCCAACATTTATATGAATCAGGATGTACTGCTTGGATTGTTAAAGCAAGGTGAGATGATGACATCTGCCC
>JAEWMK010000297.1 GCA_023457235.1 Bacillota bacterium | reverse complement strand
GAGCAAATTAAGAAGATGTTAATGGTGGATGGAATTAAATCAATTTTTCAGGTAGCAGATTTTCTCGCCGTTGAAAGAAATCCCCGTTATGAATGGCAGCCAATATTACACAAGGTAAGAATGATATTCGGGGAAAAAACAGAACAACCTAAGCAAGAAATGGTTACAAAAACAAATGGGTCTTTTGGGGAGATAAAGGTTTTAGTCCAATTTTTTAAAGGCATTCCGATACAGGTCAAATTGTTAGATGGACAAGAGGAAAAACGATTTGGCATGCCGGATAAATTTAAAAAGGCCGCAGTGGAGGCGGCGACAACAGAAAATATCGTGATGGAAAGAAAATGGGTGGAGCAAGGCATTCGTTATGGAACATTTGAAGAAATCGGCGAACAGGTTGTAGAGGAACTTTTAGCAGCATATCCCGACGAGCGCTTGGAAAGTATTTTTAATCAAGCAAAAAATTCAACAGTAGAAGCGATTGAAGTACAGCTTAAAACAAAAGCGAAAATAGAAATAACCCCTGAAATGCTGGATGTATCGGATTGGAAAAAACGTTATGCCCTGTTAGAACAAATGGACCCTGAAGAAAAGGATATACCACTTTTAGAAAAGGCATTAAAAGATGAAAAATCTTCTATTCGGAGACTTGCTGTTGTGTATTTTGGGATGATTGAGTCAGAAAAAGTACTTCCTTATCTAGAAGATGTTGTACTACATGATCCATCAGTTACAGTTAGAAGGACAGCAGGGGACTGTCTATCTGATATCGGGAATCCAAAGGCAATCCCGACAATGGTTCAAGCACTTAAGGATAAAAATAAGCTTGTGCGTTGGCGTGCAGCCATGTTTCTCTATGAAGTAGGAGATGAAACTGCAATCGAAGCGTTACGTGAGGCAGAAAATGACCCTGAATTTGAAGTGGCCATGCAAGTTAAAATAGCGCTTCAACGAATCGAGGGTGGGAAAGAGGCAGAAGGCTCTGTCTGGAAGCAAATGACGGAAAGCCGGAATAAGGAAGAATAAGCCGGAGTTCCCGACCCTCTGTCCCCAAAATTGCTTTTTCTCGTAGACTATGCCTATACTAATATATGGAAACTAAATAAATAACAATTCGACTAGGGGAGCATGGAAATGCTGAGAGATATGTGATCGACCCTTTGAACCTGATCTAGGTAACACTAGCGTAGGGAAGTGGAACTGGTATTTTCATGTCGACTATTATGTCTGTTACCGAACCCATCCCTCTTAAACTAGTGATGGGTTTTTGCATTTTAGCGCCCCCCTAATAGAAAGGGGAAATTAAAGTGAGAGAACCATTTACAGATCGATTATGGAAAAGAGTAGAGCCTATTTGGAATTCCTATTTGGAGCATCCATTTGTAAAAGGGCTTGGAGAGGGCTGGTTAGAAAAGGATAAATTCAAGCATTATATGAAGCAGGACTATGTTTATCTGATAGAGTATTGTCGACTATTTGCCTTAGGGAGTGCTAAAGCTCCAGACTTAAAAACGATGACTGTATTTGCGAAGCTTCTTCACGGCACGCTGGATATGGAAATGGACCTTCATCGTCAATATGCCGCTCAATTCGGCATTTCTCATGATGAGCTTGAAGCAACGGAAGCTGGGGCAACAACCACGGCCTATACTAGTTACATGCTGAATGTATCACAACTAGGAGGTATTGAGAATGTTGTCGCATCCGTCCTTGCATGTGCATGGAGCTATAGCTTTATCGGTAAAGAACTGGCAGCATGGCCGGGTGCAATCGATCATGAATTCTATGGTGAATGGGTTAAGATGTACTCTTCCGATGAATTTACCGAGTTAGCAGAAGATTGTAAAAATCTGATGAACGAAATTGCAATGGGAAAACCCGAACGAGAATTAGCTGAACTAGAAGAGATTGTAGTTAAAACAAGTTACTTCGAATATATGTTTTGGGATATGGCGGAGAAAAAAGAGGAATGGCCTGTTAGACAATAAGTGAATAAAAGCTGACACTTAAACAAAATTAGGTGTCAGCTTTTGACTTTTAGGAAGTAAAAAGAAATGAAAATTGCTTTTTCTAACCAACTATGCCTATACTAATATTTGGAAACAAAATATTATAACAATTCGACTATAGAAAGAGGATGCACCAAAAAAAATAACTTACGGCGCATCCTCTTTCAAAAATATAATGTAAAGAGGGTTGTATTAATGATTTCTAAAATTAGAAAAGTTAAATTCAACAAAGAAGGAAAAAATCCTGCTTATAAGGTTATTCTTGAATGTCCTGAAGGAAAAGAATTGTATACTCACTTTGATTATATCCTAGAAAGCCAATCCTATTCGCTACTTAAAGTAAAATATGATGGTCTTGATAAAGATGCGAAACTAGCTTGGTATACTAATGATGTTGAAAAACTTTCCGTTGATAAATTCTTAGATAAAGTTAGTCGAAAAATCAATAAAAAATATGGGTATGTATTAGAGCAATAAATAGTTTACATAAAACTTTTATGGTTAATTATGAAATTCGAAAAAGTCATGTCGAAGTGTTATGCACTTCGACATTCTTTAATTTGGGAGGAAATAGAGAATGAATTTTGAAGAAATTATGCAAAAGCTTGAAGAATTGGGTTCCGAGCAAACAAAACGGATCTATCTAAATCACGGTGCTAAGGAGCCTTACTTCGGGGTGAAAATTGGGGATTTGAAGAAACTAGTCAAGTTTGTAAAGAAAGATCATGAACTAGCGATCCAATTATTCAATTCAGGAAATCATGATGCGATGTATTTAGCAGGGCTTTCAGTAAATCCAAAGTTAATTTCAAAAGAGACCTTACAAGAATGGGCCAAGAAAGCCTACTGGTATATGATTGCAGAATATACAGTTGCGCAAGTGGCAGCCGAAAGTGATTATGCTCTCGAATTGGCGAGGGAATGGATGAAATCTGAGGAAGAAATGGTAGCAGTTTGTGGCTGGAGCACCTATGCTAACTATATATCAATAACACCGGATGAAAAATTGGATTTAAATGAAATCAAAACATTGTTGAAACAAGTAAAAAATACGATACATAATGAGCGAAATCGTGTACGGTATGTGATGAATGGCTTTGTTATATCTGTTGGCGCTTATGTAGCTGATCTAAATGAGGAAGCAAAAGAAGTCGCAGAATATATTGGAAAAGTGCAAGTTGATGTAGGAAATACAACATGTAAGGTACCGCTTGCTACAGATTATATAAAAAAAGTAGAAGATAAGAATAGAGTTGGAATGAAAAGGAAGACATGTATTTGTTAACATAACAACGGGGTCAAGCTATAAATAGCTTTGATCCCGTTTTGCTATCTTCTATGTGTCGAAAAAAGCCGACAAGTTCTGTCTGTTATTGACGGACGTATTTTATTGTATTTCCTATTTCCATATGGTTTAATTAACCATGTTGATATTTTATAAGAATTATATAAAATATAAACTTTACTAGAGTAAATGAATGGGAGGTTGATATATAGACCGTTTGAACATGAGTAACAACATGAAATCATATGTAATCACTTTGTCGTTTAAATTTAATATCTAAAATAATTAATAATGAGGAGTTTTCTATTAAAATGGTTATTCAAAATTTAGTAAGTTCGAAACAATATTTTGTAAATGAAACAAAAATGAACTATTTCGTTGTTTATGAAAAATTTGAAAAAATTAAGGCCTTTTTTAAGGATAAATATATAGAGGAATGGAATGCCGGAACAGAAGAACTTATACATATTTTTTACGGTAATAGTAAATCTGATTCCGTTCGAAGTCTGCGTAGTTTCAAACTTAATCAAGAGAAGATGTCGATTGAGGACACACTTAAGACTATACAGGAAGAACATAAAGAAATTTTCAAGTAATCTAGAAAAATAAGCCGAGGTTAAGCTTCGGCTTATTACTTTTTTAAACTGGGTATGTAGTATCCAGAGGGATGGAAGGAGCGTGTTTGAAATTATTACAAGAACAACATTGGTAGGTATCGGAAGACTAGGAAAAGCCTTGATGAAACAATGGGATAATATAAAAGAAGAAATGGGTATCTTTCATCCTTCTGATGAGAAGGTAAGAAGTTTTATTTCCGATTATTCGAATGGAGTCCCAGTATCGATAGATGAGCTGCCTAAAATGAAAACGATTATTATGGCTTTGCCTGCAGAGAAAATACCAGGATTTCTTAAGGAAACTCATTACCCACATATTACCTATGTAAATATGGCAACCGCCATGAAAACGTCTGACCTCCAAAATGAATTCCCTCAATTAAAAATCGTGAGTATGAAGTTTGTTGGCCATTCTGAAGACCTATACAAAAATGGAAATGGTTATTTCATCACGGAACAAGAAACGCCTGATGATATCTTAGATCTGTTTACCGGAATTGGTATAGTTAGGAGGGGAGAACCTGAAATAGTCAATGAAGTTAACAAATTGGCTACTTATTACGGTATAAAAGCAGCGGTTGAGTTAGAGAACGAACTTAGAGATAAAAATTATGATCGATCTTTGATTGATCGTGCCCTTTCTGCGATTACACCAGAAGTGATTAAGTCTTACCAAAGGAAGGATCTAGGTCATTTTGCTCGAAGTGTTGCTAATGAGGTTAAGGAATCTATTAAAAGATGACTATTTTTAAGGGCTCTAAAACAAGTAATTTTCCGTTGAATTTAAGAACTCTTTTGCATTCTTGTATATCCTTACTGGTCTACGTAATTTGAAAATAGTTTACTCAAAAGTTTCAATCTTCCTTTAACTATGTTATAATTTAGACAAATTAATCATAAACTAAAAAAGAGACCGCAGGTGCACTAGCACTTACGGTCTAGTACAATAGTCGCCCTCAATGAGAGGCTGGCTCGAATTGGGTAATGAAATAGACCAATCCCTACAAGTTGTCTAGGCTCAAGGGAGGTCTATTTCTTTTTGTCTTGTGACAACATTGCAACAATCAGTAATCCGAATGTTAACATTAGCATTTGTTTCAAATGTTGTCATGAGCCTCACCCCCTTTCGATAGGGGAGTGAGCCAGACCGCCCTTGAGGGAGCCAATTCTATTATACATAGAAATATTATACCAAATATTTTAATGGTAGGTACAAGTATATTAATTTTTGATTGACATTGATAATCAATATCAATTAAACTATGTATATGGTAATGTCTGTCATCTTTATGAAATAGCCGAGAACACTTGTGACTTTAGTCATGAGATGAATCGGCTTCGGACAAGGCGTGTCTTATGACACGTCAATTGTCCGACATATTTAGCTTGCATTTAGGGAAAATAGTCTATTTTTAAAATAATGATCTCGAATAAATCCGTGA
>JAEWMK010000296.1 GCA_023457235.1 Bacillota bacterium | reverse complement strand
TGGATAACTTGCTTTTATCCTCACCAAATTCCTTCATCACTGTTTTTGCTAACGAATAACTTATCGGATTAGTATATCTAATAAAAAAACACGACATTTCCACTTCAACCGGATAATGTCGTGTTTTTCAATTTATTTAGTTAGCAACAATATTAACTAATTTCCCTGGCACCGCAACTACCTTACGAACAGTTTTGCCTTCAATGCCTTCTTTAACTTTTTCATCGTTCATTGCTATTTCTTCCATCACTTCTTTTGTTGCATCCTTTGGAATATTTAGCTTTGTACGGACCTTGCCGTTCAATTGAACAACAATTTCTACTTCGTCTTCAACTAATTTTGATTCATCGTAAGTTGGCCATTGTTCGAAGCTAACAGAACCTTCTCCGTGACCAAGTTTTTCCCAAAGTTCTTCAGCTACATGTGGGGCAACAGGTGAGATTAATTTTACAAAGCCTTCCATATATTCATATGGTAATACTTCTGCTTTGTACGCCTCATTAATAAATACCATCATTTGTGAAATGGCAACATTAAATCGTAAATGCTCGTAATCATCTGTTACCTTTTTCACTGTTTGGTGATAAACACGTTCTAAAGATTTTAGATCCGTACCTTTTTGAATCTTCTCATTTAATGTGCCAGCGTCTGTTACAAATAAACGCCAAATTCTGTCTAAGAAACGGCGGGCACCATCAAGTCCGTTTGTTGACCATGCAATCGAAGCATCTAACGGTCCCATGAACATTTCATAAAGGCGAAGCGTGTCAGCACCATGGCTTTCAATGATATCGTCTGGATTTACGACATTTCCTTTTGATTTACTCATTTTTTCATTATTTTCACCAAGAATCATACCTTGGTTAAATAGCTTTTGGAACGGCTCCTTCGTTGGCACAACACCGATATCATAAAGGAATTTATGCCAGAAACGAGCATATAATAAGTGTAGTACAGCATGTTCTGCTCCACCAATATAAATATCGATTGGCAGCCATTGTTTTAGCTTTTCTGGGTCTGCAAGTGCTTCGCTATTGTCTGGATCGATAAATCGTAAGAAGTACCAGCAGCTACCTGCCCATTGTGGCATTGTAATCGATTCACGACGACCTTTTTTACCAGTTTCAGGGTCTACTACATTCACCCAATCTTCAATAATGGCAAGTGGTGATTCACCTGTTCCAGATGGTTTAATATTATCTGTTTTTGGAAGGATCAATGGTAATTCAGATTCAGGTACAGTTGTTGTTGTGCCATCTTCCCAATGGATGACTGGAATTGGCTCGCCCCAATAACGTTGACGGCTAAATAACCAGTCACGTAAGCGGTAGGATACCTTTTTCTTACCCTTGCCATTGGACTCAAACCACTCGATCGCTTTTTTAATACCATCCTCTTTATTTAAGCCATTTAAGAAATCGGAATTGACGTGAACACCGTCACCTGTATAGGCTTCCTTTGAAATATCTCCGCCTGCTACTACCTCTTTGATTGGCAATTCAAATTTCACAGCAAACTCATAGTCACGTTCATCATGTGCTGGTACAGCCATAATGGCCCCTGAACCATAGCCCATTAACACGTAGTCTGCAATCCAGATTGGCATTTTCTCACCGTTAACAGGATTAATTGCATAAGCACCTGTAAACACACCTGTTTTTTCTTTTGCTAGGTCTGTTCTTTCAAGATCACTCTTTGATTGAGCTTTTTCAAGATAGGCATCAATTTCTGCTTTTTGCTCAGCTGTAGTAATTTCAGCCACTAACGGATGCTCCGGTGCTAGTACTGCATACGTAGCCCCAAAAATGGTATCCGGTCTTGTTGTAAATACTTCAAAGCTTTGATCTGTGCCGGCAATTTCAAAGGTGATTTCAGCACCCTCTGAACGTCCAATCCAATTGCGCTGCATTTCTTTAATGCTTTCCGGCCAGTCAAGCTCCTCTAAATCTTCAAGTAGACGGTCTGCATATTCAGTAATTTTCAAAATCCATTGTCTCATCGGTTTTCGAATAACCGGATGACCGCCTCGCTCACTTTTTCCATCAATTACTTCTTCATTTGCAAGAACTGTACCTAAAGCAGGACACCAGTTAACAGGCACTTCATCAACATAGGCTAAGCCCTTTTCATAAAGTTTTAGGAAAATCCATTGTGTCCATTTGTAATAATTTGGATCTGTTGTATTTATTTCACGGTCCCAATCATAGGAAAATCCTAGTGATTTGATTTGTCTTTTAAATGTGTTTATGTTTTTAGCTGTAAATTCTGCTGGGTCATTTCCAGTATCTAATGCATATTGCTCAGCTGGTAGACCAAACGCATCCCATCCCATTGGATGAAGTACATTATAGCCTTGCATTCGTTTAAATCTTGATAAAATATCTGTTGCTGTGTAGCCTTCTGGATGTCCAACATGCAATCCGGCACCTGAAGGGTAAGGGAACATATCTAATGCATAGAATTTAGGCTTGTCCTTCTCTTCCGTTGTTTTAAATGTTTTATTTTCTTCCCAAAAGTTCTGCCATTTCTTTTCGATAATATTATGATCAAAAGACATAAAAAACCCTCCTGCTTTATTTTTTTTAAATGTATGTATGGTAGCTTTCTATACGAAATACTCTATTAATTGAAGTTAACCACTTTTGTAAGTTTATAACTATTACCAATACAAAAACCTCCCGCCCTAGCTGTAAATAACCAGGGACGAGAGGCTATTTTGAACTTCCCGCGGTACCACCCACATTAGCTAACCTTTACACAAATCATATAAAGATCAAATCACTTAAAATTCCTTAACGCGGATCATACGGCAAACATTACTTTACTTTATTTCACATTTGCAACTTAAAGGCGAGTTCATGATGATAAGCTATTGACTTGCACCAACCGCCAATTCTCTAAAAGACTCATCAACCATTACTATTCCTCATCATAGTTGTTTATATCATATAGTCTGTATTTTAAGAATTTACCGGTTTATTGTCAAGTCCATAGGCAAATATCGGCTACATTAATAAGTTTTGCTGATCCAGAATCATATCATTTTGGATGCGATTGATTTGTAATTGCATCCGGTATAAGCGTTCTTTTTGCTGCTTGTTGGAACTTAACATCACCTTTTGCAATTCCATGTAAGCCTGATTTAACATTATTTGAGCATCTGTATACTCGGTTGTATTATAGGACTCCTGCTGGTTCGCAATTTCTAATTGTTCTAATGCGTATTTACAAGCTTCTTCAGCCCTGGTGATATGTTGGTCTACTGATGCACGTGTTGCCATTGATGATTCCTCCTTCTAATCAAATGCGCCTTGGCGTATTTGTGCCCAGATTTTTTCGAGTTTGCTCGAAAAACTACCTCTGAAAATCTGAGGCATCCGCCGGAGGCTTTAACTTTATTCAACTGGATTTTGTACCTCACTGATTTAACATACTAATTTACAGTCATATTACCACTTATGGAAGTGGGAGTTTTCTGCTGAATAAAGTTATGGAGATGGTGTTTGGTGCAGCATTATTATTTTGTACAGGTAACGGGATTGTTATTCGGGCCACAGGGGCGGGAACTCTGGCTCTGGAGATTTCTGACGGGCTTCGGGACACAAAACCCGACCCTGCGTTCCACTCTGCTCTGGGACGCAGAACCCGACCCCTTGTCCCAAAAGCGGTTATCATGCTAAAATGACAAATGTGTCTTACTAACACAAAAGTAACTCATTATAGAAGGAGGGAATATTAGTGAAGAATTCATTCCCTTATACATCAGATCAAAAGCGGTACCATACATGGAACTATCATTTACGTGAAACGTTTGGACATAAAGTTTTTAAGGTGGCACTTGATGGCGGCTTTGACTGCCCGAATCGGGATGGAAAGGTTGCTTATGGCGGATGTACTTTCTGTAGTGCTGCTGGTTCGGGTGATTTTGCCGGAAATCGTACCGATCATTTAGTTGAACAATTTAATGATATAAAAACGAAAATGCACGAGAAATGGAAGGATGGGAAATATTTAGGGTATTTCCAGGCATTTTCAAATACGTATGCACCTATCGAGGAGCTTCGCGAAAAGTATGAAATTATTTTACAACAGCCTGATGTTGTTGGGTTATCAATTGCAACAAGACCGGACTGTCTTCCCGATGACGTTGTTGAATATTTGGCCGAACTAAATGAACGGACTTATTTATGGGTTGAGCTTGGCCTTCAGACTGTTCATGAATCAACAGCAAATCTAATTAACCGGGCCCATGACTATGATTGTTATAAAGAAGGTGTTGCGAAGCTTCGAAAGCACGGTATTAGAATTTGCTCCCATATTATTGATGGGCTACCGCAAGAGACGCCAGAAATGATGTTAGAAACAGCTAAAGAGGTTGCAAAGCTTGATATTCAAGGAATTAAAATTCATCTTCTTCATTTATTAAAAGGGACCCCAATGGTCAAGCAGTATGAAAAAGGCTTGCTCCAGTTTTTATCTTTTGAACAATATGTAAATCTAGTATGTGACCAATTGGAGATTTTACCCCCTGAAATTGTGATTCATCGCATCACAGGTGATGGACCGCCCGATTTAATGATTGGCCCAATGTGGAGCCTCAAGAAATGGGAAGTTTTAAATGCTATCGATGCCGAGTTGAAAAGACGTGATAGTTGGCAGGGTAAATTTGCAATAAAAGAAGGATGTTCGCAATGATGTTGAAACGAGTTTTGCCGTTTGCCCATTCATTGCTTGAAGCTGCAGTCAAAGAAGGAGATATTGCCATCGACGCGACCGTTGGAAATGGCCACGACACTGTTGTTTTGGCCAATTTGGTGGGTTCAAACGGAAAGGCTTATGGTTTTGACATCCAACATGAAGCGTTGGAAAATGCACACCTTCGCCTTCAAGAAAGTAAACTCAGCAAAAGAGTCCAGCTTTTTCTAAAAAGTCATGACCAAATTGAATCTGCTATACCAACAGAATTTCATAAAAAAATCAAAGCTGCAATCTTCAATTTAGGTTATTTACCGGGCGGCGACAAAACAATAGTTACCACACCGGACTCTAGCATAAGCGCTGTAAAACAGCTGCTAAAGATCATGCCTGCTGGAGGAATCATTGTCCTTGTTGTCTACCACGGACATCCTGAGGGACAAATAGAACGGGACCAACTTATTCAATACGTCAGAACGATTGATCAAAAACAGGCCCAAGTCCTGCAGTATCAATTTCTAAACCAAATCAATCATGCACCGTTTGTAATAGCAATTGAAAAAATAAAATAACAAGAAGTAGTAAAAAGGTTGTCTCACAGAAACTTAAGAGGCAACCTTTCTATTTTGACCTAAATATTTTCGATACCAGCGTCCGTTTATGTAAAAAAATAATGAAGCGAAACCTCCGCTTTTTAAAATTTTTCGCATAATACCCATGAGTTCTTTTTGCTTTTTTACCTTTGGATCGGAAAGATATAAACCTAAAAGTCCATGGTTAATTAAGCGATGAAAACTTTCGTCCGGCAATCCTTTAATATGTTTATTGGCTTGTCCGAAAAAATGAACAATCCGCATTTCCATTGCTTCCAGGCTCGGATAATAAAAGCAGAAGTTCAAATCCCCGCCAATCCTATCTTCTTCCTGATCAATAAAATAATCTAATAAAATATGAAGACCTTGAACATATGGAAATAAAGCCTGCCTTACCTGTAACATTTCCTTATCAGAAAAAACCGGATTGAAGCCATAGGCAACTAAACAAAAAATTCCTAATGTTGAACCGGCACAGGCGGAAAATTCATACCATTTCATTTTTGGCAGCTTTTCCTTGTACAATTCAAACCAGCCTTCCAATTCAGGTACTCTTTCTTCAGGATTAATGTGCTTATACACCTGCAAATCACAATAATAGGAAGCTAATTCATGTAAAAAAGGGGCGATTTTTTCATAGTGCTTTACTCTCATAAGAACCTTTTGACAAGTCTCCACTAATGCACACAAATAACCGCCATCATCCTGCTCTTTGCGGTGGCGATAATAATTTTTCGTACTGGCACCCGGTGTTAAGGCGTGCAACATCGACTCATGAAGACTCCTGAAATCGCCAGGGTCTAATGAGGTGCTACGATCACATAAATTATCCAAGTAATCACTAATCGTTTGATATGCCACAATGAATTCAATACAATCCGTTAATGATTCCTTTGCCAAAATGGCATAGACTCCTCCACCTTCACAATGAAAGGTTTTCGAATTAATACTGGCTAACGCCTGCTTTCTAAGCTCAGAATCAGGTATTTGGCTCGCTTTTATTTTCCATTTATTTAAATGTAAATGAACATTTGGAAAAACATCTTTATATATTTTTTTCATCAAAAAAAACAAGTTGCCGGGTGCTGTCAATCTTTTTTCACTCCAAACAAAATTCAGTGCTTCAACCTTTAAAAAGATTTTTGCAATTGCATTTCCACAAAACCTTTGGCATATTTAAATACTTCTTCTCTTTCTGGTTCATTAAAAATTTCATGGTAAAGCTTTGGCCATTCTTTATAAAGTTTTTCATTTACCTTTATTTTATCAAACCATTCTTTTACAACAACCTTATCAACAATTTTGTCCGCTCCTGCCTGCATCAATAACACCGGGACATCACTAGGTAGTTTATCAATATTTCGATAAGCTAGCTGCATTGCCTTCACAAGCTCTCGGTACCAGCGGACTGAAACCTTTGTTACATAAAGAGAGTCATTTTCATCAAATTGCATCACTTCTTTATTTCGTGTTGCAATTTTCGGCTCCATATGGGAAGCAAGACGTAAAGAAGGAACCACAATATTTAAAGCTTTGGAGGCCCACTCCATTCCTTTTGGCAGTGGCTCTGTAAGCCCTAAACATGGAGAAGACAACACCGCAGCCTTTACCGGTAATTGTTTTTCCTGCAATGTCCGAATGACAGCTAAGCCTCCCATACTATGTCCCAGCAAGAAGATCGGTAAATCATACGCCCTGGCTTCATCAACCCATTTACAAATGGTTTCTATATATTCATCAAACGAATCAATATGGCCTCTTTTTCTTGTTGAAGTACCTTGACCAGGCAAATCGCCAAGTACTACATTCATTTTATTTGCTTTCCACATCTCTGTTAACCATTTGTAGCGTCCCTGATGTTCAAAAGCACCATGAACACAAACTAAAACCCCACGAGGATCCTCAACTTCCCACTTCCACATGAAAAAAGTCTCCTTTATTCTTAATTTTACCAATTCATGATACAATCATTTTATGGTTTGAACGGACCTTTATTCAAGTCACAATTTTTTAAAAAGGAATGATATTGTTATGATTTATGAATTCAAAGGAAAATATCCAAAAATAGCAGAAAGCGCTTTTATTGCAGATTATGTGACAATTACAGGTGATGTTACGGTTGGTGATCTAACTAATATTTGGTTCAACACCTCCATCCGCGGAGATGTAGCCCCTACCATTATCGGCGATCGTGTAAGCATCCAGGACAACTCTGTCCTTCACCAAAGCCCTAATAATCCACTAATTATCGAAGATGATGTCACAGTCGGACATATGGTTATTTTACATAGCTGTATTATTAGAAAAAATGCTTTAATTGGGATGGGATCCACGATTTTAGACGGAGCTGAGATTGGCGAAGGCGCATTTATTGGTGCCGGCAGCCTCGTTTCTCAAGGGAAAAAAATTCCTCCAAATACATTAGCATTCGGACGCCCGGCGAAAGTTGTCCGCGAATTAAATGAAGAAGACCTGAAGGACATGGCTAGAATTAGACGGGAATACGTTGAAAAAGGTCAATTTTATAAAAGTTTGCAAAAATAGAAAAGCGGAGGTGCCCGTCTAGCGACGAAAAAACTGGAGCATGTCGACTGAGATAAAGGAAACACGACGAACAAAGAGAGTCGATGTTGACTTATCGTAGGGAGACCTGTGAAGTTTTTCGAGTCGCTGGGCACTGTAGCTAGACAATTATGAATAGATTATATGTAGTTGGAGACTTTAGCATTGAAGCAAAGTCTCCTTGTTATTCTTACTAAACACTTCTCGACAGATATATCTAAAACAACGAAAGCCCTGCCTCTCTTTCATCTTTACGGCTCCTAGGCCGCGCCATGGGAATTAGCTTATAAAAACCAACTTGTTAATCAATTTAAACATTAGATAATTTGAAAAATAAAATAATGTGGGATAAAAAGATGGAATCAACCAAGAGGAGTTTAGTAGATAAAATATATAGGGGGCTGTCATTGACAACCCCATGCTACATAGTATTACACTAATTATGCTTTTTGAACGTTAGCAGCTTGTGGTCCACGATTTCCTTCAACAACTTCGAAAGAAACTTTTTGACCTTCCTCTAATGACTTAAAGCCTTCGCTTTGAATAGCTGAGAAATGTACGAAAACATCTTCTCCACCTTGAACTT
>JAEWMK010000295.1 GCA_023457235.1 Bacillota bacterium | reverse complement strand
GTCTGAAACTGCTCCAGTAAAGGCACCTTTTACATGCCCAAACATTTCACTTTCTAATAAATTTTCAGGTATGGCCGCACAATTTAAAACGCAATAGGGCTTATCACTTCTTATCCCTTCATAATGTATTGCTCGAGCTACCAACTCTTTACCAGTACCGCTTTCCCCTGTAATTAATACGTTAGATGGTATATTTTTTATCCTTTCAATTAAGGAAAAGAGCTTTTTCATTTCAGCAGACTTTCCAATCATCCCAGCATAGCTTTCTTTCGGATGAATTATTTCCTCTAATTTTTGCACTTTATCATGTAAACAGTGATATTCTAATCCTTTTGTAATAAGCATTTTTAGCTCTTCTATGTTGATTGGTTTAGTTAGATAATGAAAGGCACCTAGCTTTAATGCTTCAACCGTTGTTTCAATTGTTCCATATGCAGTCATTATTATAATGATCGCATCAGGCTGGACAGCAAGAATAGGCTGTATTAAGGATAACCCATCCGTTTCTTTTATTCTCATATCCAATAAGACGACATCAGGATGAAGGCTTGAAACTTGTTCAAGTCCAATATTTGCATCCGTTACAGTTGTGACGTCATATTCATCTTCAAGTGCGAACATGAGTGACGTACAAATAGCTTGTTCATCATCAATTACCAGTACCTTCTTCATCGAATGTCCTCCTTCCTAATTTTCAAAATAAATATGCTGCCTACACCTTTTTTTGATTGCAATTCAATTTCAGCTTGATGTTCACGCAAAATATTATAGCTTGTATATAACCCTAGCCCTACTCCGTTGCCTTTCGTTGTAAAAAAAGGCTGAAATAAATTCTTTTGATCAATCTTGGAAATTCCTAAACCCGTATCTTTTATCGATACACAGTAGTGTTCTGATTCTTTGCTTGATGTAATTGTGATAATCTTTTCTTCAGTCTCCTGGACTGCTTCAACGGCATTCATCAACAAATTAATAAATACTTGTTTAATGCGCTGCTTGTCACCAAACCATTCAATTCCCTCATCTATATCTAAAACAAAAACAACCTGATGGGATCGACTATTTACTTTAAATGAATAGAGCAAAGATTCAAGAAACTCCTTCAGAGGAATCCATTCTTTAAGCATTTCTTTTCTTCTTGTGTAATCCAATAAATCCTCTACTAAGTGATTAAGTCTATTAATTTCGGCCGGCACATGCTTTAATAACTCATCACGAAAACGTTGATCGTGAATTTTTACTGGAAGCAATTCAATAAATAATTTCATCGATGTTAATGGATTTCTTAGTTCATGGGCAATTCCCGCTGTCAACTGGCCTAAAGCTTTTAGTTTTTCTTGTATCATTAGCTTTTGTTGCAGCGATTTTTGCTCAGTGACATCAACAAATACGATAATCCAACCAACGGATTCTAAGTTTTCATTTTTTAAAGGTGCTACATCATAGTGAATAATGCGGTCTCCACCATTTTTACCGGGCGCATTCCATTCGCCGCTATATTTTCCGGATATAAGGTCCGTTTCGATGATCGTCCATATATCACAAAGATACTCCATATCTTTTATATTTTGATCAATGTAATCTCCTTGCAATAAGCTACGTGCCCTCTCATTCATTAAACGAATGTTTCCTATTTTATTAAAAGAAATAATACCAGCCTCTACTGAGTTTAAAACTTGTTCTTGAAAAAGAAAGCTTCTTGTTAAAGCTGTTGTTTTATTAGCCACTTCTTTTTTTAAGCGTTGATTCCATAAGAAACTAATAAGATTAATAATTACAGCAATTAGGACTGCAACCCCTAATACTACTGCTAGCTTTTGCAGCCATGGTTCATCTATTTGGTAAGAGTAAAACCATTTATTATGAATCTCCTGAAACGTTTTATTTTCTTTTAATGATGATAATTCTGAATTCAGTAAAGGTAATAACCCAATATGTTTTTTAGAGACAGCAATCGTTAAATCATAAGACTGTATGGAAGCAATTCTTTCATCAAATCTGTCTTTAATCCCTAGTTCATGTAAGAGAAATTTAGTTGTCCACGGGTTTCCTATGTAGGCATCGCTTCTTTCCATGAGAAACATTTCTATGGCATCCGGCTGGCTTCCGGCTACATTTACCTTTACACCATGGATATTATCAAGTGTTTCCACCGAGGCACTGGAACTGCTTAAAGAAACGACTAATTCATTTAAATCAGCAAGGCTAAAAACAGAGTTGTTATCTTTAGGAACAAAAAGGGAATCTGAAAGTGAAAAAATCGAATCAGTGAAATCTACGTGGTCTTCTAACGTGGAGCTATACTTGATTCCTAAAACCATATCAACCTGTCCATTTTCAAGCTGTTCTATTAATCTCCTTTCCTTTAACTGCTTATAAATAACCTCAAGACCTTTGTTTTCAGCAATTATATTCATGACGTCAATGATAAATCCAGTAGGCTGATAATGATCATCTTCATAAGAAAAAGGTGGGTTCTGGCTATTGTAGCCAACAATGAGCTTAGTTGGACCTTCATAGTCTGCATATACAGAAACAGGCAGGAAACAACATAATAAGATGATAACTTTACCAATCATTCTCATCATGTGTCTCCTGCCCCCTTTTCTTTCATAGTTTACAAACACTTCTATATCAATATAGTACCATGTTTCTGAATTTTAAATAGCAAGTGTTTTCTTGTTTTTCCTAGAAAATAGCAGCTGTTGTCCCATTAAGATCATTACAATTACAGAGCCAATGATATCTGTAATGCTTTCCGGAATGATCAGCATGATTGCACCCGCTCCTAATATTAGACGGGAAATAAGATTATATTTAGTCATGAAAAAGCCTTCAACCGCTGCACTCAAGGCAATAACACCTACAATTGATGTAACTGTTACTGCTAGGATACTTGTCACTGCTGGTAATGGAAATTCTTTAGCTGTTGTCGCAAGCCCCGTTACATCAATCATCAGCATGGTTGGATTGTAGACAAACATATAAGGAATAATGAAACCAGCTAATGCGAGTTTTAAGGCTTGGAAGCCTGTCTTCATTGGATCGCCTCCAGCAATACCTGCACCTGCAAATGCTGCCAATGCAACCGGAGGTGTAATATTTGCAAAAATACCAAAATAAAAAACAAACATATGAGCCACAAGAATTGGAATATCAAAGTTTGCTAAAGCTGGTGCAGCCATCGTAGCGGTGATGATATAACACGGAATCGAAGGAAGACCCATACCTAATATCATCGATGCTATCATCGTAAAGAACAACGTCAAGAACAAAGATCCTTGGCCTAAACTCATAATAGATGATGTCATAACGGTTCCGAAGCTAGTTAAACTCACTACTCCTATTATTATACCTACTACAGCACAGGCTGCCATAACAGAAAGGGATTGCTTCGCACCATCTTCTAAGGCAAGAAAAATATCCTTCACTGACATTCTTGTCTCTTTTTTAAGCATGCTGACGACTACTGTAAGAATGATCGTGTAAAAAGCTGAATATCCAATCGGTGTTGAGATAGAT
>JAEWMK010000294.1 GCA_023457235.1 Bacillota bacterium | reverse complement strand
CTATCAAACATCTTCCGCAGTTGATCCCAGGTTGCAAGTTTTAAATTACTAATTTCACCCCCAACTTTACCGGCAATGACGAACATCGTAAATGGAATTTCATATTCTTTCATGATTGGAAATGCATTATTATAAACGGTTTGATCAATATCGTCGAAAGATATCCAAATACACTTATTAGGGAACTTACCTATTTTTTGAAATTCCTTGATTTCATCTGGGGCCACAAATGTTGCACCATTTTCTTTTAAAACCTTCATTTGATTTTCAAATTGATCAGAATAAACATTATATCGCGTGATTTCATCTGAATTTGTTACAAACCCCAGTATTTTATACAGCATTCGATCTTCCCGAATACGATGATAGGTCAAACCAAGACATCCACTCTTTTCGAGTACTTCTGGAAATTCCATTGCTGGCTCTGAGATGTCAATTTTATCTGAAAAGTAAATTGTAGCTATAATAGCAATAATCAAAACACTAAACTTAATAATACTTTTTCCCATACGTTCACCTACTAGGGTAAATCTCGAATAGGATTTTTTTCAAACACAACAAGTTTGGATCGTTGAACCAATTCAAAGTTTTCTTTACTCATAAACTGGAGTGAAAGTATCTCTTCCTTTGTTGTTGGTTCTGGATATTTTCTTCTCGTCAATTTTCCAAATCGTCTAGTATTATATTGCCTCCATATCCTTAGGCCGAAATAAAACCAAGACCAGATTAAAAAGCCCTTTAAAGTGAAGCTTAGAATGTCTTTATTCGTTATTTTAAAGGCTATTTTTACAATACTGACAAAACGACCATTGTAATTCAAAAGCGCACTTAGAAAAAAAAATAAAACTAAAAGGCAATATGACCATCCGATTAATGACAAAAAAATAAGAATTCCTTCATCCACCCAATTTCGTTTCGATCGAATTATTAAGTCATTCGGTTGCCTCTGTCCGGGCTTGCCCATGTTGCATACCCCCTTTTAAATCTTGATTTAACCGCTTTTGGAAAAGCAAATACAACGATCATTGCATTTAATATCCAATATACAATAGGATACCAAGCTGCCCAGAAATAATAGCTTGTAATATTATCATAGGTAGAATCAACCTTAAGCGAAATCCACAATTGGGTTAAACTTAATAAGACAAGGGTGAATGATGAAAAGGTAAACCATATAAATAGTTCCTGCACTGAATTTGCATTAATCACATAATAGAATGTCACTAACACCCATGAGAAAGACCAAAGAAAGCTTGTCCATTGTTCCAGATAGATCGGCCAAATTCTTCTTTGTCTCCAGTCAAGGAGAACTTTCCAGTGCCTCAGGATTACTTCCTGGCCACCTTGAGCCCAGCGAATTCTTTGTTTCCAAATACCTCTTATGGTCTCCGGAACAAGCATCCAGCATAAAGCACGAGGCTCATAGCGAATATCCCAAAATTTTTGTTGCAATTTCCAAGAAACAGAAATATCCTCCGTAATCATATCGCGGTCCCACAAACCAACATCGACAAGCGCTTTTTTTCGAAAAGCCACAACTACTCCCGAGACCGTCATAATTTTCCCAAGTATACGTTGCGTTCTTTTGATTGCGCCAATAATTGACGCGTATTCAACAAGTTGTAATCTACTTAACAGAGTATCACGGTTACGAATTCTTGGATTTCCAGTCACCGCACCTAATCTTTCCCCCCGATAAAAAAAGTGATATATCAAGTAATAAGCTGCATTTTCATCCAAAATAGCATCAGAGTCAACAGTAATCAGGTACTCCGACTTAGAAGCATGACATGCAATGTGTAATGCATTTGCTTTTCCTTTATTTTCTTTACAATCTATCACTCTAAGTTCCGTATATTTTTTAACCAAATGATGAAGGATTTCCGCTGTACGATCCTGGCTCCCGTCATTAACAACAATAACTTCTTTGTGGGGATAGGGTATCTTCATTAGATGCTGAATCGTTTCTTCAATCGTATCTTCCTCGTTGTAACATGGAACCAAAATGCTGATGAATGGCCACTCAAATTTATCAAAATCAAGTTTTTCTGTTTTTTCTCGATATCGAAAAAAAAGAATTGAGCCTGCTATCCAAAACAAAGACATAATAAATGGGTACCAAAAAATAAATTGTGAGAGATAACTAACTATTTTTTGCATACAACCCATCCTATTTTCCATTATTCGGTCGGTATTTAGTATAAGTATCATGCCCAGTTATTATGATATTTACTATTTGTCCTAGCATCTAAATGATTATTGAATATTGGAAATTATTGAAGTATAATATAAATTAGAAAATTTAGAGTATGTCCACTTGATAACAAGAGCGTATAATTCATTTTCTACTAGTGAAAACGATGAGCTAATGGAGGAATTTTAAATGGAAAAAATGTGCATGAACATGATGATGATGACTTCAATGGAAAAGATGATGTCTGAAATGAATTGCATGAAAATGATGATGGAAATGATGAAAGATATGGACATGATGGGTATGGACATGGATCAAATGATGATGAAGATGCAACAATGCGATGAAATGATGACAGCTATGATGAGCATGATGGCTGGCATGAAGGAAAAGGCCTAAATTTTAAAAATAGCACCCATCTCCTAATGGAGAAACGGTGCTATTTTTTCTTATTTACGCAGCTTGATGGGTTTGTTCTTGCTTTAACTGAATTTGTTGAAATAATTCATTACGCTGTTGCTTTAGTTCTAAGATTTTATCAAAGTGGCTATTATTATTTGGCTCTATACGTAATTGTTGATAAACAGCTAAGATACCATCGTTAATGGTTTTATATTGTGACCATAGACTGCTTAATTCTTTTTTATTTTTAAGTTCAGTGTGATTAAAGTTCCGTAGCTCTTCTAGAATTTCCTGTTGCCACGCTTCATCCCCAAGGTTTTGTGCCAATAAATATAGGTCTAATAAATCATTAACCTCTAATACTACATTTTTACTCATTATAATTTTCCCCTTCCATATACAAAAAACCCTTTATAAGAAAAGGGTTTTTTACATGTATATAAAAAAGGACCTTTTCTTATCTTCCAAAGCTAAGCTAGCTTTGCTGGAATTAGCACCATACGTTTAAGTTGGTTGCTGAGGTATCATCGGGCCAGTCCCTACACCTCTCTGGATAAGAAATTTTTTGTATTTTCATATTATTTTATAGTTATTCTAATTAATTTACTCGGATTTGTCAACAACTTCTTGACCATTTAATATTAGGCGGAAGGTAATATCAGCCTTTAGCGAATCTGAGACTGCGCAGTATTTTTGTTTTCCTAAATTTATCGCTCTCCAAATATTTTTGCTATCGATGTTACCATTAATATAGAAAGTAACCGTAATTGCTGTAAACCCTTTTGGCAAGTCCTCTTTCCTTGTACCATCGGTTTCAATTTCTAGACTCTCAATTCCATCTAGTTTATGTCTTAGGATCATGGTTACGTCAATACCAATGCATCCTGCCAAAGACGCTAAAAGCATTTCAGTTGGCGTGACACCTTTCCCTTCTCCAAAATACGCTTCGGTAGCATCCATTTTAATTTCATAACCGGAATCACCAACAGCCGTAAAAGCACGCTTGCCGTTCCATTTCGTTTTTACTATCATTTTAAAAGCACCTCCTATTCGCCTTGGTGAAACTCAGTTTCAAAATTTCTTTAAAAATTTCTGTGCACGTTCCGTTTTAGGATTATTAAAAAATTCCTCTGGTGAGTCTTGTTCAACAATGATCCCATCAGCCATAAATACAACCCTATCTGAAACATCTTCGGCAAATTCCATTTCATGCGTGACGATGACCATAGTCATGCCTTCCTTGGCTAGTTCTTTTATAACCGCCAGTACCTCCCCGACCAATTCTGGATCAAGAGCCGATGTTGGTTCATCAAATAACATGACAGCCGGTTCCGCTGCCAAAGCGCGTGCAATCGCCACCCTTTGTTGCTGACCACCAGATAGACGTGATGGGTAAACGTCTTTTTTCTCAAGTAAACCTACTCGATCTAACAAGGTTTCAGCCTTCTCCACCGCCTTCGCTTTTGGCCATTTTCTCACGACTAATAAGGCTTCCGTTACATTTTCCAGTACCGTTTTATGAGGATATAAATTAAATTGTTGAAACACCATCCCGGTATGCATACGGATTTGACGGATTGCTTTCGTTTGTTCTTTCTTACTTTGTCCGCTATCAATAACATGTCCTGCCACTTCAATCTGCCCATTGGTTATTTCCTCTAGACCATTCAGACAACGGAGCAATGTACTTTTACCGGAGCCACTTGGGCCAAGAATTGAAACGACTTCGCCCGCATTTACTTGTAGATTAATATTTTTTAAAACCTCTAGTTCTTGGAAGCTTTTTGATAATTGTTCAATTTGAATCATATTTTACCCCAACTTATAAATAGATTGATAAACGCTTTTCCCATCTTTCTAGGAAAAATGAAAAGCCCGTGCTCATGATCCAATACATAAGTGCAATTGAAAGATAAAACGGCATATATATATAATACTGTGCAATTAATAAATCAGCAGAACGCAATAATTCGGTAACCGTAATAACAGATACAAGTGAAGTCTCTTTTAACATCCCAATAAACGTATTTCCTGCTGGTGGAATTGCAATCCGAATCGCTTGTGGGAAAATGATTCTTCTCATCGTCTGAAAAGGTGTCATTCCTGAGGCATAAGCAGCTTCCATTTGACCTTTTGGAATCGATTGTAACGCACCGCGCAATGTTTCAGATAAATAAGCGCCGATACTGATACTGAGCGCAATGATTGCCGCTGGTAGTGGCTGTAATTTAATCCCGTAATCAACTAAACCATAATAGACGATAATAATTTGAACTAAGGTTGGCGTTCCCCGAATCGCTGATACATAAGCACGTGCAATCCAGAGTATTGGCCGATTCCCCTTCAGTCTGGCTACGGCTACAATCACAGCAAGAATCGAACCAAAAAACATTGAAACAATAGTGATAAGGAGCGTATAATACGCTCCTTTTAATATAAATGGCAAATTTTGAATAACAATATCCATTTTTAATAGATGTCCTTTCCTAGCTTTGAGGCTCTTCCTCAAACCATTTTACAAAAATTTCTTTGTAAGTGCCGTCTTCTTTCATTTCCGCTAGAATACGGTTTAATTCTGCAACAAGCTCTTCATTTCCTTTTCTAGTAGCAATTCCCGCTTGGTCAGATTTAATTGCTTCTCCAACCGCTTTGATTTTAAAACCTTGTTCCTCCACAACTGGTTTTAGAGCATACATGTTATTAATTGTCGCATCAATACGCTGGGCATCAAGGTCTTTTAATGTTGTAATAACATCATCATATGTCATAATTTTAAACTCGCCAACTTCAGGCATTAGTTTCGTACGTAAATATGTTTCATCGTTTGTTCCTAATCCTACACCAATGTTTTTACCTTTAAAATCTTCAACAGACTTAATGGAGTCATTCGTTTCGTGGACAATCACTTTTACTTGATTTGTGATATACGGATCAGAAAAATCCATTTGTTGTTTACGTTCATCTGTAATGGTCATTTGACTGATAACAACATCGAACTTTTCAGCTTGCAAGCCAGCGATCATCCCCGAGAATTCTTGTGCTACAAACTCTACATTTACTCCTAAGCGTTTCGCCACTTCCTTTGCGATATCAGCATCAAAGCCATCCATCTCTTGTTTTTCATTTAAAAAATTATAGGGGCGGTATGTTCCCATCAAACCAACCTTCAAGACACCGCGGTCTTTTATTTCATCTAGTAGAGACGTCTCAGCCTTTGAGGTTTCATTCGGTGTTTGATTACCCTCCGCATTATCTTCCTTATTTCCATTGCCTGCACCACAACCACTAAGAACAAAACTTAATATTAAAACAAGTAATACCGTAAAAAATGATTTGCGATTTTTCATTGTGATCTCCTCTTTTCCTTTTAAATTCCGAGCAGTCCAAAAAACTCAAATTTCACAACTTCCTGAGCAAGTTCCTTAGCAGATTTTTTTTGCAAATTCGCATGTTGGTGGACGGGACAGAATAACCATCTTTCAAG
>JAEWMK010000293.1 GCA_023457235.1 Bacillota bacterium | reverse complement strand
CCCCCGCCTCCCTACGATAAGTCAACATCGACTCATTTCATTCGTCGTGTTTCTTTTATCTCAGTCACCGTGCTCCAGTTTTTTCGTTGCTTAAAGTCGCCTCCGCTTTTCTAATTAGCTTGGTCTAAACCCATTATCCCAATCATATAGTGTGATAGAGGACTTATGCCGCAATACTTCTTTTAATATAGGAGGAAGAGGATATGGATCATTATTATGATATGGGAAGTGGAAATCAAAATAAAGGAACAACGGCACAACACGACGTCATCATGAGAGGCAGAAGGACGTTGGAAATATCCGGTGTTAAGCAGGTTGAAAGCTTTGATAATGAGGAATTTTTACTAGAAACGGTTATGGGCTTCTTAGTGATTCGTGGTGAAAACCTACAAATGAAAAATCTCGATGTTGACAAAGGGGTTGTATCGATTAAAGGGAGAATCTCAGCACTTTCCTATATTGACGATCAACATGGGGAGAAAGCTAAAGGATTCTTTAGCAAGTTATTCAAATGAGCCTAACAATCCAGTTGAATACAATGATTGCCATGATCGTTATGGGAGCATGGCTCGGGGCTGCACTAGATACATACGGTCGCTTTTTAAAGCGACCTAAGCGCGCCACATGGTTTTTGTTTATTAATGATATTTTATTTTGGATGGTACAGGCCCTACTCTTTTTTTATGTTTTATTACTTGTCAATGAGGGTCAACTTCGCTTTTATATTATTTTAGCTATTTTATGTGGCTATGCAGCTTATCAAAGTTTATTTAAAAATATTTATTTAAAAGTATTGGAGAGTTTAATAAAATCCTCCATTTGGACCTATCGCTTTGTGTATCGATTAATTATTATATTGGTAGTACGGCCAATTAAATGGCTGATTCAATTATTAATTGTTCTTATTTTATTTATAGGGAACGTGCTATGGAAAATCCTAAAGTTAACATTTTTAATCGTATATACACCAATAAAGTGGATTTTTCAAGTATTATGGCGATTTGTACCGCAAAAAGTCAAAATATTTTTTATCAGTATGGCAGGGATTTTAGTAAGAAAGAAGAATACTATAGTAAAATGGTGGAAAAAGTTCCGGGAATAAGGAGGTCAAGTTGCGATGGAACCGCTTCGAAGTCGTAAAATTACAACACTTCATTCTAATTACACACATGAGCAAACAGAACAACAACTAGAGAACAAGAAAAAGCGACGAGGTCTTTATCGCAGACTGACATTGATTACACTCATTGCTCTGGGGATCAGCTATGCAATAGGTTCGATGCTTCATACGCAAGCTGAAGCTGCCCAGGAGAAAATAAAAGAAAAGATTGAACTCGAAAAAAAGTATGCCAGCCTAAAGGAACAGGAAAAGGATCACCGTGCGGAGATTGTTAAATTGAATGACGATGAATATGTAGCAAAGCTTGCCCGAAATGAGTATTTTCTATCTGAAGAAGGGGAGATTATCTTCAAGCTACAGAATGAATAAAAAGTCATCTTATTGACAGCGTTTTTTTTTATCTAGTATAATAAAATAAACTGATTTTTTATAATTTTAAGGAGGAGCATTTTTTTTATGTCAATCGAAGTAGGCAGCAAGTTACAAGGAAAGGTAACAGGGATCACCAATTTTGGAGCGTTTGTGGAGCTGCCAGAAGGCTCAACAGGTCTTGTTCATATAAGTGAAGTTGCTGATAACTATGTTAAAGATATAAATGAATTCTTAAAAGTTGGCGATGAAGTTACGGTCAAGGTCTTAAATGTTGAGAAAGATGGTAAAATTGGATTATCAATTAAAAAGGCAAAAGAGCAGGCGGAAACGGCTGGAACTGATCGTCCAGAACGACCACAACGTCAACAGCGCCCACGTAATTTCAAACAAGATAAGCGCGGTGGTGCACCTGTCGAGAACTTTGAGTCAAAAATGTCTCGCTTCTTAAAGGATAGTGAAGATCGTCTGGCATCATTAAAGCGCCATACCGAGTCAAAACGTGGTGGCCGTGGTGCAAGAAGAGGATAATTCAACTAATACTTTCTGCTGATTTTTATAGCAGAAATTTAATATCAATATAATGGAAGCACCCAAGTCTGGGTGCTTTTTACTTATTTCGATATGCCTCCATATGCAATTTTCCAACTTTACAGCAGGTGCTCGAAGAAGAAGAACAAGAGCAAGTATCATAACGAGGTCATAATGATAAAGGAAACATCCAAAAGTAAGGCTTTGGATGTTTTTTTTATCATTTTTTTACGATTTTGGCATTTTGTTTTGGGACCTGCATATGATAGTAGAGGCTAGTAAGTTATTATAATTTTTTTAATCCAAGGAGGAAATGAGAGTGTGGGTTTTAACGCTTTATTCGCATGACAGCATCAAAATGTATGAATTTGAAAGTAAGGAGGAGGCTTTAAGGGAGAGTGGTAAACTGTCAGGCTACAAAGTCCTAACGGAAGTTATTTATTTTACGGACTTTGAGGAGGCCGATGTCATGCAGGAGCGCGAACTTTCATTTGCGGGGATGTAAACTAGTTAAGTAGACTAAAACCGGGCTTATTGCCCGGTTTTTAGTCTTTTACCATACATTTTTTCATACCCTTTTACAAAACATAAGGAAGAAGTTTTAAGGGAGGAGTAAACATGTTGGGAGAAAAGCAAACAAAATCAGCTTCATTAATAGAGCAAACAGAAAAATTCGGTGCACATAATTATCATCCACTGCCAATTGTAATTTCAAAAGCAGAGGGTGTTTGGGTAGAAGACCCTGAAGGCAATAAATACATGGATATGTTAAGCGCCTATTCAGCTGTTAACCAAGGTCATCGTCATCCAAAGATTATTCAAGCTCTAAAGGACCAAGCAGACCGTGTAACTTTAACATCTCGTGCTTTCCATAATGACAGGCTAGGCCCTTGGTATGAAATGATTTGTAAAATAGCAAATAAAGAGATGGCTTTACCAATGAATACAGGTGCTGAGGCGGTAGAAACGGCTTTTAAAGCAGCACGTCGTTGGGCTTATGATGTGAAAGGCGTGGCGGAGAATCAGGCAGAAATTATCGCGTGCGAAGGAAACTTCCATGGCCGCACAATGACTGCCGTTTCTTTATCATCGGACCCTGAATACAAACGAGGATTTGGTCCGATGCTTCCGGGAATTAAACTCATTCCTTACGGTGACCTCGATGCATTAAAAAATGCAATTACTAAAAATACAGCTGCTTTCTTAATTGAACCAATTCAAGGTGAGGCAGGAATTAATATTCCGCAAGAGGGCTTTTTAAAACAAGCGTATGAAACTTGTAAAGAAAATAATGTATTATTTATTGCAGATGAAATCCAGGCTGGTCTTGCACGTTCAGGCAAAATGTTTGCTTGCGATTGGGAACAGGTAGTGCCTGATATATATATATTAGGAAAAGCTCTAGGCGGTGGGGTTTTCCCAATTTCATGTGTTGTTGCTAATAAAGATATTATTGGGGTATTTAACCCGGGGTCCCATGGTTCAACATTTGGTGGAAATCCATTAGCTTGTGCAGTTTCAATTGCTGCAATGAACGTTCTTGTTGAAGAAAAACTTGCAGACCGCTCTCAAGAGCTAGGTGAATACTTTAAGGCAAAATTAAAAGAGATCCAAAACCCAATAATTAAAGAAGTTCGAGGTCGGGGCTTGTTCATTGGTATTGAATTAAAAGAACCGGCTCGTAAATACTGTGAGGCGTTAAAGGCAGAAGGTCTATTATGTAAAGAAACACATGAAACGGTAATCCGTTTTGCTCCGCCATTAGTTATCAATAAAGAAGAACTTGACTGGGCAATTGAACGTATTAAAAAAGTATTAGGATAAGAGGTGCTTTTTATGAGTACAACAGTTGAGGAAAAAAAAGCAGGTCTAATAGTTGAAGAGTCATTAGATTTATTGACATCAACACAAATCACTTTTAAAGAAGCGTTAGACAAATTAGGCTACTCTAAGGAAATGTATGAGCTTTTAAAAGAGCCATTACGAATGTTAACAGTAAGAATTCCTGTAAAAATGGATAACGGCTCAACTAAGATTTTCACTGGTTATCGTGCTCAACATAATGATGCAGTTGGTCCAACAAAAGGTGGAGTAAGATTCCATCCTGAGGTCGATGAAAATGAAGTAAAGTCATTATCAATGTGGATGAGTCTAAAATGTGGCATTGTCGACCTTCCTTATGGCGGTGGTAAAGGTGGTATTATTTGTGACCCACGTTCTATGTCGATGGGTGAAATAGAGCGCTTAAGCCGCGGTTATGTCCGTGCGATTAGCCAAATTGTTGGTCCAACAAAGGATATACCGGCACCGGATGTATATACAAATGCACAAATCATGGCATGGATGATGGATGAATATAGTCGTATTCGTGAACATGATTCGCCAGGATTTATTACAGGTAAACCGCTCGTACTTGGAGGCTCAGCAGGAAGAGACAAGGCTACTGCACAGGGTGTCGTAATTTGTATCGAAGAAGCAGCCAAAAAACGAGGCATTTCAATTGAAGGTGCTCGTGTAGTAGTTCAAGGATTTGGTAATGCCGGAAGCTTTCTGGCTAAGTTCATGCATGACATGGGAGCTAAAGTAGTTGGTATTTCTGATGCTGGCGGTGCACTTCATGACCCTAATGGCCTTGATATTGATTATCTTTTAGATCGAAGAGACAGCTTTGGGATGGTAACGAACTTATTCAAGAATACGATTACGAATCAAGAGCTTCTCGAGTTGGAATGTGATATTTTAGTACCGGCCGCCATATCTAACCAGATTACGGCCAGCAACGCCCATAATATTAAAGCATCCATTATTGTTGAAGCGGCAAATGGCCCAACAACACTCGAGGCAACTAAGATTTTAACGGAACGTGGCATTCTTCTCGTACCTGACGTATTAGCAAGTTCAGGTGGAGTTACCGTTTCTTACTTTGAATGGGTACAAAACAACCAAGGTTATTATTGGTCTGAAGAAGAAGTAAATGATAAGCTGCGCAAGAACCTTGTTCAAGCTTTTAATAATGTTTACAATGCAGCTGAACAACGTAAGGTTAACATGCGTCTTGCCGCCTACATGGTAGGAATTAGAAGAATGGCGGAGGCATCTCATTTTAGAGGTTGGGTGTAATAATGACAAAAAGATCACTTCATTTTACGAAGTGGTCTTTTTTCATAAGTTTTTATCGTGAAAAACAATGTTTTTTGACAAACCAACATAGAATAACGTCGAACACTTTTTATGATTAACCCTGATGATTTGACAAAAAAATAGGAAACCTTGTGGTTAAATAGGAGACAACTATTTCTAGTCAGGGGAGTGTGTTGTATGC
>JAEWMK010000292.1 GCA_023457235.1 Bacillota bacterium | reverse complement strand
CTACTACATCTGGTTTTTCCTTATAATTTTGTGGAAAATAAGATAAATAGCGGCGCGCAAAAGCTAAGGCTTCCTCCTCCGATTTAACAAGGACATCACCACACCCCGAGATCGAGCAATGCATTTTTGCTCCACCCATCTCTTCAAGAGTCACCTTTTCTCCAATAACCATTTCAGCCATGCGGGGAGACCCTAAATACATGGAAGCATTGCCATCGACCATTACAACAATATCGCAAAAAGCGGGAATATAAGCACCACCCGCTGCAGACGGTCCAAATAATAAACAAATTTGCGGAACCTTCCCAGAGAGCTTTACTTGATTATAAAAAATCCGTCCAGCCCCTCTTCTGCCAGGGAACATTTCAATTTGGTCGGTAATTCTAGCACCAGCAGAATCAACTAAATAAAGCAAAGGAACCTGTAGCTTCTCGGCCGTTTCTTGAATGCGGATAATCTTTTCAACCGTTCGTGCGCCCCAGGAACCCGCTTTCACAGTCGAATCGTTAGCCATTACACAGACTGTTCTGCCATTAATTTTACCAATTCCGGTAACCACTCCATCAGCTGGAAGACCATCATCTAAGCAATTGGCAAAAAAGGCATCTTCTACTTTTACGCCTTCATCAAACAAAAGTTCGAGTCGATTTCGTACAAAAAGCTTACCTTTTTCAGCATTTTTTTCGTGGTACGTTTGGGCCCCGCCTTTTTTTATTTTTTCCATTCGCTCTTGTAGTGATTGATTTATATCCATTGCTATTCCCCTTTGTACTCAGGTTTTCTTTTTTCTTTAAAAGCAGTTAAGCCTTCTATCCGGTCTTTCGTCGGAATCGTTATACTATAGGCCATTTGTTCGATTTGAAGGCCTGTATCTAAATCTACTTCGATCCCTTTATTGATTGCTATTTTAGCCTGACCAACTGCAATTGGGCCGTTTTCAGCTATTCTAGTAGCGATTGCTTTTGCTTTATTTAAAAGTTCCTCTGCCGGAACTACATGTTCAACAATACCAATATCCAAGGCTTCGTAGGCGTCTATTCTTTTGGCTGTGTAAATCAATTCCTTCGCTTTACCGAGCCCTATAAGTCTTGGAAGCCGCTGTGTGCCACCAGCACCAGGGATAATTGCTAACGAAGTTTCCGTTAATCCAACCTTTGCTGCAGCGGCAGCAACACGGATATCGCAAGCTAGGGCAAGTTCTAATCCGCCGCCAAATGCTACACCGTTTAAAGCTGCTATTACAGGCATTGGCAGTTGCTCTACGTCATTTATGACTTGGCGAATTAATGAGACCGTTTGTTTGACTTCAATAGCAGTCATCGTCGACCGTTCCTTTAAATCTGCGCCTGCACAGAACACTCTTTCACCTGAACCCGTTATGATCACGGTCCGAATCATTGGGTCATATTTAATTTCTGAAAGAGTTTCTTGGAGTTCAAAAAGCATTTGTTTTGAAAAAGCATTAGCTGCTTCTGGTCGGTTTAAGGTAATGATGGCGATATTATTTTGTCGTTCCATTAAGATCGTTTCCGTCAAAGTATGTTCGCTCCTTTCTTTCAAAGATAAGTTCAATTTTTACTTCGTTCAGTTTGCATCGAGTGGCTTGGGAGCATTTTTCCTATTTTGCCTTCTATAAATTGGGCTGCTTTAATGAGTTGATCGCGATTAATCCCTGTTTTGACCCCCATGTTCTCAAGCATGTAATGAAGATCATCTGTTGCAAGGTTCCCGGATGCGCCAGGGGCATAGGGACATCCACCGAGTCCGCCAAGCGCACTATCAAAATTAGAAATTCCAAGATTAAGGGCTACGAGAACATTGGCCAGTGCAGTCCCTCTTGTATTATGAAAATGCATCGCTAACCTTTCTTTTGGAAATCGTGACAGTACTTCTATTAGTACTTCTTCCACCTGTTTAGGATTGGCCACACCTATCGTATCCCCAAGAGAAAGTTCTTGGATGCCAAGTGTAAATAATTCATCAGCCACGGTTAGGACCGCATCTGTTGAAACGGCACCCTCATAGGGGCATCCAAAAACAGTCGATACATATCCTCGTACCGTTTTCCCGGCCGCTAGTGCTTCTTGTATGACCGGTTTTAAGACTAGATATGTGTCGTTTATTGATTTATTAATATTTTTTAGATTATGTGACTCTGAAGCAGACATAAAGACGGCAACCTCATCAACATTTGCTTCAAGTGCACCCTCGAGCCCTCTTTCATTAGGAACGAGGGCCGCATAGGTGATGTTTTTGTGACGGTTGATTGACTTTGCCACCTGTAGTGCATCGGCGAGTTGTGGGATCCATTTCGGATTAACGAAAGATGTTATTTCGATATAGGATATGCCCGTTTCAGACAGCATATTAATCCATTGAATTTTATCCTCTGTTTGAACAAATTGCTTTTCATTTTGTAGGCCATCCCTTGGGCCTACTTCTTTAATTGTTACAGAGTTTGGAAGATTCATTTTATTCAACAACAATGAGTTCATCTTCTTCATTTACAAAATCGCCTTCATTGATTTTTATTTCCTTTACAACACCACTTACCTCTGCTGCTATTGGGATTTCCATTTTCATAGATTCTAAGATGACCACATCTTGTCCTTCAGCAACTGTGTCGCCTTCGGTCACTAATATTTTCCAAACGCTTCCTGCCATATTTGATTGAATGATTGCCATGTAAATTCCCCCTATAGATATTTTTCTACAAATTGCGTGGTTGTGTCCCAAACTTGAAATGCTTGATGTGTAATGACTTGCTGCAGCATCGGAATATTGGTTTTAATTCCTTCAATCTTGTAATCTTCTAAAGCTCCGATTAATCGTTCGATTGCATCCTCTCTCGACGGGGCAGATACAATTAATTTTGCGATCATCGGGTCATAGAATGGCGTTACAGTTGATGAGCCATGAACCGCCAATTCATGACGTACACCTTCCCCCTCCGGTAGCTCCAACTTTGTAATTGTTCCTGGAGACGGGAAGAATGTTTTCGGATCTTCTGCGTAGATACGAACTTCAATCGCATGCCCTTTTCGCTTTATCTCAGATTGCTTGAAGCGGAGCTTTTCACCGGCAGCAACTCGAAGCTGCTCCTCAACTAAATCAGTTCCTGTAATTTCTTCTGTCACCGGGTGCTCGACCTGCAGCCTAGTATTCATTTCTAAAAAGTAAAAGTTCTTTTCTTCATCGACTAAAAATTCAATTGTTCCAGCATTATGATAGCCAATCGCTTTCGCTGCTTTTACCGCGGTTTCACCCATTTTGGTGCGGGTTTCTTCGTCTAGGAACGGTGATGGGGCTTCCTCAACGACCTTTTGATGGCGGCGTTGAATCGAACATTCTCTTTCCCATAAATAGACGCAATTTCCATACTGATCAGCTAATAACTGAATTTCGATATGACGTGGATTGCTGATATATTTTTCAATATACATATCACCATTTCCGAAAAACATTTGCGCTCTTTTTTGGTTTCCTTCATAGGCTTTCGTTAATTCCGCACTATTATGAACGACCTGCATGCCGATTCCCCCACCGCCGGCACTTGCTTTTAGCATGACGGGGTAACCTATATTTTCAGCAACCTGAATTGCTTCAGAAACATCTGCTAAAGCCTCTTCCGTACCGGGAACGACAGGGACCCCTGCTTCTATCATCGTAATTCTTGAAGCAACCTTACTGCCCATTTTTTCAATGACTTCCGCTGTTGGTCCGATAAACGTAATGCCGGCCTCTACACACTTCCTTGCAAATACTCCATTTTCACTTAATAACCCATACCCAGGATGTATCGCTTCAGCACCTGTTTCTTTAGCGACTTCGATTATTTTTTCTATTTGAAGATAGCTTTCATGTACTCTTGGCTTTCCTATACAATAGCTTTCGTCTGCCATTTTTACATGTGGTGCATCGGCATCTGCCTCAGAATATATGGCAACTGTTTGAATCCCTAGTTTATTGCACGTACGAATTACACGTGCTGCAATCTCCCCACGATTGGCAATTAAGATTTTCGAAAACATAGTTGTTCCCCCTATTTTGCAACAGTGCCTGAAGCAGTAATGTTTTTTATTTGGGCTACAGTGGCCGGATCTTCAAGTCCTGTGATATCACCTGAAACCGTTCCTGCAACAATGATTTCCTTTAACAAACGGCGCATAATTTTACCACTTACTGTTTTAGGCAACGTTTCTGTAAAAATAATCGTTTTGGGAAGAGCAATTTTCCCGATTTGTTGAATGATGCGATCGTTAATTTTTTCTTTTAACTCCTCTGTCC
>JAEWMK010000291.1 GCA_023457235.1 Bacillota bacterium | reverse complement strand
TTCATCCCCTGTCAGCCTGCATAAAAGCGTCTCTTTTGAAATACTTTCATGAAGCCGATTAGCAACAGCTTGAAGAATTAAATCCCCAAACGCATGGCCTAATGCTTCATTAATAGTTTTAAAACGATTAATATCCAGGATTAGAATCGCTGCCTGTTTCGTTGGGAGACTACTGATTGTTTCCTTCCATCTTTCTTTTAAGTAACGGATATTCGGTAGTTTTGTCAGCTCATCATAGAAAGCCATATAGTGAATTAATTCCTGGTCTTTTTTCATCTTCGTAATATCACGGAAAACTAAGATAGACCCCGTTTCTTGCCCTTCCTCTTGAAAAGGTGAAGCAACATACGAAACAGGAAAGATGCCGCCATCTTTACGGATGAAGTAATCTTCATTGATTCGATAGACTTTACCAAGTTTACCAGCCTTCAAACAAGGGCATTTTTCTTGAGGAATATGGCCTCCATCTTTATGGCGATGGATATAATCATGAACATTTTTTCCTAAAAGTTCTTCCTCTGACCATCCGAGAAGCCGTTCAGCCTCATGGTTTATATACGTTAATTCCCCGGTACTCTTCATAACAATGAGCCCTTCGCCCATGTTGAAAGTAATCGTTTGAAGGAATTTTTCACTTCGTTTCAACCGGTTTTCCGTTTCTTTTTGCTTTTGAAATGGCTCTTCTACCGAGGATTGATAGACAGCCCTTTGTAAAAAGTAAAAGCCCGCTAATTGAAACCAGTGGCCGATAAAGTTATTAACATCATAAACACTTTTATAGGTCGTAAAAAAATAATCAGCAATGATTAAATAAACCGAAGCGGTGATAAGCATGAAATTAAATACTTCCTTCGAACGGAAGCGAACAGCAACAACATAAATGACAGCAATTTCTAACGCAATGCCAACATATTGAAGATTGTTTTTTAAAGTAGTGGTGCCAATACCTTCTTGGACAAGGTCCGGAAATAAAGGTGTTGGATAGTAGACAGCCATTAACCAAAAGACAGCATACGCCAAGGCTATAACATAAGCTACAAACCTTTTACGTGGGCTTACTAATTTATCCTTTGAAGTTATAATAAAAAGCATGACGATAACCTCAGTTAATCTAGCCGTCATAAAGAACCATGTAGCTTTATAAGCAGAACTTTCTGATAGGAAAAATGGCATCCCTTTAAAGGTAATTGCGTGTGCTACTTCTAGTATTCCTACAGCAAAAAATAAGGCGCCTATCCAAAGCCGATAGCTTGATAGAATATGAGGGAAAACCATCCAAGATTGAACCGCTATTGAAAAAGCAATTGTGATTATAAAAAACTCCATGATTAAATGGATCATTAAGTAGTTTTGTTCACCAAAAATCCCATACAATGGTTCACGAAAAAACAGGGTCATAAGTAAAAAGAAAACTGATAAAGTAATAATTGGTCCATTTCCACTTTTTATAGTTAAAAGATCTTTTAAAACCGACTTCATAAGACACCTTCTTTCTTAAAACCATTTCTGGCACTTAGGATTAAATGATGGATAAGGTGGTTATTATGATATTTACTATACGATATATTGTACTATATCCTGTAGTGTTTATTGGAATATTTTTATAAAAAAAAGAACAGGATCTGGAATCCTGTCCTATACTTATACTATAACCCTCCAAGATAGGCTTGTTTAATTTGTTCACTGGCTTGCAGTTCTTTCGCCGTTCCTGATACGACAACACGGCCGGTTTCAATTACATAAGCATGGTTTGCGATTGATAAGGCCATATTGGCATTTTGCTCTACTAACAGGATCGTCGTGCCGGTACGGTTAATTTCTTCGATTGTAGTAAAAATAGTTTTAACCATGAGCGGCGCTAGACCCATTGATGGTTCGTCAAGTAAGAGCAGTTTTGGTCTTGCCATAATCGCTCTTCCCATTGCTAGCATCTGCTGTTCTCCACCTGATAAAGTCCCTGACAGCTGTTTGCGGCGTTCTAACAGTCTTGGGAAAATTTCGTATACTTTATCAAGGTCGTTACGGATTTCTTTTTTATCTTTTCTTAAATAGGCACCTAATTCTAGGTTTTCCTCAACGGTCATATTCGCAAATACGCGGCGGCCTTCAGGTACATGGGAAATGCCTGCTTTTACAATAGTCTGTGCTGGTTTACCAGCAATATTTCCGCCCATGTACTGGATTTCACCGTTTTTCGGTTTTAATAAACCTGACAATGTTTTTAGAAGAGTGCTTTTACCGGCGCCGTTTGCTCCAATTAAAGTTACAATTTCCCCCTCACTTACCTCTAAAGACACTTCTTTAAGGGCTTGAATATTTCCATAGTAGACATCAATCTTGTTAACCTTAAGCATCACCTGTAACCTCCTCTCCTAAATAAGCCTCAATAACCTTCGGATGGTTCCGGATTACTTCAGGTGTACCTTCAGCAATAAGCTGACCGTGGTCCAGTACATAAATCCTTTCACAAATACCCATTACTAGTTTCATATCGTGTTCAATTAATAGAATCGTCAAGTCAAATTGATTGCGGATGAAGGCAATTAACTCCATTAATTCATGTGTTTCTTGCGGGTTCATACCTGCAGCAGGCTCATCCAGCAAGAGTAGCTTTGGACCGGCCGCAAGAGCTCTCGCAATCTCCAATCTTCTTTGTTGTCCATATGGTAAATTTTTCGCCTTTTCATCTTTTAATTTATCCAATTGAAAGATTTTCAGAAACTCAATCGATTTTTCCTCCATCTCTTTTTCACCAGAAAAGTGAGATGGCAAACGGAGGACTGAGCTAAGAATGGAATGCTTCGCCAACGAATGATAGGCAACCTTAACATTGTCTAAAACGGAAAGCTCGCTAAATAGACGAATGTTCTGGAACGTACGAGCAATTCCTTTTCGGGTAACTTTATAAGGCGGAAGCCCATTTAGGCGTTCACCATTAAATACAATATCACCTTCAGTTGGAACATACACACCTGTAAGTAAGTTAAAGCATGTTGTTTTTCCCGCACCATTGGGTCCAATAAGTCCAATTAGTTCACCTTGATTGATTTCCATAGTAACTTCAGAAACCGCCTTTAGCCCGCCGAATTGGATGCCTGCCTTTTGAACCTGAAGCAAAGGTTTATCGGCCATACTCGTTGCCTCCTTTCGCATTCTTCCACTTAAATAAATCTGTGATTTCACGCGTACCCATTAAACCTTGAGGACGATACAACATCACAATAACAAGCACAAGACTGTAGATGATCATCCGTGTTTCCGGATATTCCTGTAAGAACGTTGAAACAACTGTCAATAAAATCGCGGAGATGACAGCACCCGACAAGCTTCCAAGTCCGCCTAATACAACAAAAATTAAAATATCAAATGATTTGAAGAAACCGAAGTTCCCCGGTTGAATAATATAGAAGTTATGTGAATATAAGCCCCCGGCAATCCCGGCAAAGAATGAACCTAACGCAAACGCAATGACTTTATAATAAGTTGTATTAATTCCCATTGCATCCGCCGCAATTTCGTTTTCACGAACAGCAATGCAAGCCCGGCCATGCCTTGAATTTGTAAAGTTCATAATGACTACTATCGTAATAAATAAACAAATAAAGGAATAGGTCCAAGTTGTTAAGTGGGAAACCTGCATTCCAGCCGCTCCACCTACATAATCAATATTTAAAAAGATAATACGAATGATTTCAGCAAATCCTAATGTTGCAATCGCTAAATAATCGCCCCGTAAGCGTAGGCTTGGAATCCCAACAACGAGACCGGCAAATGCCGCAACTACACCGCCTACGATAATCGCAACCGGGAAGGGCATGTGTAATTTCATAGTTACAATCGCTGATATATAAGCTCCAACCGCTAAAAAGCCGGCATGTCCGATCGAGAATTGACCGGTGATTCCAATAACTAAATGAAGACTGACAGCCAAAATCACATTAATACTGATAAAAATGAGCGTGTTCGTATAAAACGGATTTAGCATACCTGAATTAATAGAAAATTGAACAGCACTATAAATTAAGACTGATAGAATGACAAATAGCCAAAACCCTTTTCCTTTTTTCATTGTGGATCTCACCTACACTTTCTCTCTCGTATTTTTACCGAAAAGACCTGATGGTCTAAAGATCAGAATTAATATGAGAATAACGAATGCTGCCGCATCTCTCCATAGAGAGTAACCCATCGCTGTTACAATGGACTCTACTACCCCTAACAATAGTCCGCCAACCATTGCTCCTGGTATAATTCCAATTCCACCTAAAACAGCGGCGACGAATGCCTTAATACCAGGAATGACTCCCATTAATGGCTCAATCTTCGTATAGTATACGCCAAAGATGACACCTGCTGCTCCTGCTAAAGCTGAACCAATCGCAAATGTTGCGGAAATGGTTGTATTTACATTAATCCCCATCAATTGTGCTGCTTCTGTATCATAGGAAACGGCACGCATCGCCTTCCCTATTTTCGTACGTTGAACAATAATTTGTAAAATGATCATAAGAATAATTGAGATAGCTAGAATTAAGAGGGATTGACTGCTGATTTGAGCGCCGAAGACATCGAAAGTTTTATTAGGCAATACATTCGGGTATGCTTCTGGCTGAGCACCACGAATATAAATCGTGCCGTATTCGATGAGGAAAGAGACCCCAATTGCTGTAATCAATGCTGCAATCCTTGTTGCGTTACGAAGTGGTTTATAAGCAATTCTTTCAATTAAAACCCCAAATATTGCACATGCTGCCATCGCTAGCAGTAAGGCGGGAAGGAACCCTAAGCCCCAACCAACAATTGCGTAAAATCCAATAAATGAACCAACCATGAATATATCACCATGGGCAAAGTTAATTAATTTTATAATTCCATAAACCATCGTATAACCTAAAGCTATTAAAGCATAAATACTCCCAAGCGATATTCCATTTACGAGTTGTTGGATCCATTCCATAAATTCTCACTCCTTCAAATAAAATCCAAAAGCATATAGACAAAAAAAGGGAAATGGAAGAATTGCCTCCCATTTCACTCATTTCACCCTTCTTTAGTTAATCTTAAGGATTAACTTTAGTTTTAAACTTTTGCTTACCATCTACATATTCAACAACAGTTGTTGCTTTAATTGGATGGTGGTTTTCGTCAATTGTAACTGAACCTGTTACTAGTGCTAAATCTTTTGTTGCTGCTAAAGCATCTTTAACTGCTACCGGATCTAAGCTGCCAGCACTTTCAATCGCAGCTTTTAATAGGTAGACTGAATCATATCCTAAACCATTGAATGCATCTGGTGATTTACCATTGTACTTCTCTTTAAACTTTGTAACGAAGTCTTGAATTTTTTGATCTGGGTCTTCAGCAGAATAGTGGTTTGTAATAAATGTATTGTTTAAGCTTTGCGCACCAGCTAATTCTATTAATTTTGGAGAATCCCAGCCGTCGCCACCCATTAATGGTACTGTAATTCCCATTTCACGAGCCTGCTTAACGATTAGACCAACTTCTTCATAGTAACCAGGAATGAAGATAAACTCTGGATTTTTTGATTTAATACTAGTTAAAGTTGAACGGAAGTCTACATCTTTTGCTACATACGCTTCCTCTGCTACAACTGTTCCACCAGCCGCTTCAAAAGTTTCTTTAAATGATGCTGCAAGACCTTTTGCATAGTCACTAGCGTTGTCAGCAAAAATTGCTGCATTTTTTACGCCTAGTTCATTTGCAAAGTTAGCTGCAACTGTTCCTTGGAATGGGTCGATAAATGATGTACGGAATACGAATTCATTTACTGATCCATCATCCTTAACTGTAACCGTTGGGCTAGTCCCTGATGGAGTAATAAGAACAGTTTGTGTATCGTTAGCAATTTGTGCTTGAGCTACTGTATTACCACTAGTAGATGCACCAATAATAGCGTTTACTCCATTTTGGCTTGTTAACTTGATCGCAGCATTTGTAGCTTCTGCTGCATCAGACTTGTTATCTACTTTGATTAATTCAATTTGCTTACCATTAATACCGCCGGCTGCATTGATTTCTTCAACAGCTAATTCTACACCTTCAGTATTGGATTGACCATAGGAAGCAACAGCACCCGATAATTCCATATTTACACCGATTTTAATAACTTCAGCTTCTGTTGCAGCTTTATCTCCGCCACCTGAGGTTGCTGTTTCTTGGCCGCCGCCAGAACAACCAGCAAGTATTCCCGCAAATAGCGTTGTTGTGATAAGAAGCTTTGAAAGACCTTTCTTCATCCTAATAAATCCCCCTTTTTTAATTATTTAATTATTCCGACAATAATAGTCATACCGCCGCATTTTATTTATATTATTAAGCGACACAATCTACCAAAATTCTTTATCAGAATAAAGAAATAATTTTGATTATTATTTCGCTAATAGTATTGTAATCCAAAGTTTCTTTTAAGTCTAGTAAATTTTTTGCCTATTTTTATATTTCTGAAAATGGTTAAAAATTATATTATAATACTCTTTTTTAATGGTAAAAATAAAAAAAGAGCAGCCTCATGATGAGACTGCCCTTCAACAATAAGTTAAATAAATACGTTTGCAATTAATAATAGAATTAATCCTGTAAACCACATTAAGGTCGTCGGAACAGACCAAACCATAATTTGTTCTTTTACCTCTTTAATTCCTAGCATCCGGTTAACAACCCAGAAAAGGCTGTCATTAAAGTAAGAAAATATAAGGGCTCCCATTGCAGCAGCTTGGGCTGCAAGCGCCATATTTACATCCAGTCCTGCTAAAATTGGGGCTGAAATGGATGCAGCAGTGATCATCGCAACTGTTCCACTACCTTGTACTAGACGAACAAGTGTTGCAACAAAGAACGGAATTAGAATCGCTGGCAATGCCAATCCTGCAATTTGTCCGGCGATAAAATCACCAGCTCCACTTTCACGCAACACGTTTCCAAGCGCTCCACCTGCACCTGTAACAAGCAGAATAATTCCTGCATCTTGAATTCCCTTTTCCATTTCATCAAGGGTATCTTTACGTGTTAATCGGTTTGCAAGAGTATAGATCGCCACAATTAATCCAATTGAAACGGCAATGATCGGCTGTCCTAAGAAAATAAGAATGCCATAAAATCCTTCTGTTAACTCTAATGCTGAAAGAGTTGTATTCACAAAAATTAATAGGATCGGTGCAAAGATTGGTGCAATTGATTTTGCAAAGGATGGCAGCTCTTTTGCCCTTTCATTTACTAATTCCATTAATTCCGGATAGGTGATTTCTTTTTCCGGTCTTGTAAACCCTGATTCAGAATCATCAGGAATTTGGTATATTCTCTTTCCTAACCATTTTGCATATAAAATACCAACAACCATAAGCGGAATACCGAACATCATCCCTAATGCGATCATAAGGCCAATATCGACTCCGAATATTCCAGCCACCCCTAATGGCCCTGGTGTCGGCGGTACTAATGAGTGTGTAATAACGAGACCGGCTGCTAATGAGACACCAATCGCAATTACTGACTTTCCTGTTTTTCTGGATAAAGTTTTTACTAATGGATTTAAAATAACAAAAGCTGAGTCAACGAAAATTGGAATCGAAACGATATAACCGGCAATGGCCATCGCCCATTCTTCTTTTTTCTTACCAACTGCTTTGATTAATGAATAGGCCAAAGTTTCGGCAGCCCCTGATATCTCAAGAATCCGTCCCATCATTACGCCAAGACCAATAACAATACCTACTGAGGCCAACGTGTTTCCGAATCCGGTCGAAATAGCTTTTGCTACATCGCCAGGTACCATCCCGCCGACAAGGCCGGCGATGGAGGCACCAATGATCAGTGCTAAGAAGGCATGAATTTTTGTTTTTAATACTAGTAAAATTAAGACAACTACACCTAAAATCAGTCCGATAACCATCTGCGTTCCTGAAACTGGTTCCATAATTTTTCTCCTTCTTGTTTAATAGTGTAAGTGTTTACATCTTTTTGAAAAAATGAAGGATGAAACCATCCCCCATTTCTCATTAAATTAGATGTCGTCAAAAGAAAAAACTACATTGTAAAGCTTGAGAATTTAGGTGCATATTTTGCAGCCAGTTTAATACACTCTTCCATACTGATGCTTTCTGCGATATTTTTACCAGCAATGTCGAAAGCTGTTCCGTGGTCAACAGATGTTCTTAAGAATGGCAGACCATTTGTAATAGAGATTGTTCTATGGAAATCCGCCATTTTTGTCGCAATATGTCCTTGATCATGGTAAAGCGATAACACGGCATCATACTTTCCATTTAATGCTTGGAAGAATACGGAGTCGGCAGGTACCGGTCCAACTGCATCAATTCCATCTTTTACAGCCGCTTCGATACCAGGCTTAATTTCATCTACCTCTTCACGACCAAATAACCCATTTTCACCACTATGCGGATTTAAACCAGCTACAGCAAATTTTCTTTCTTCTACACCCAATCTTTGTAGAGCTTTATCACAACGGATTAGATAATCATGTACGCGTTCTTTTGTTATTTGAGCAATGGCATCTTTTAATGATAAATGGCGCGTTAAGAAGAAGACTCTCATTCCTCTTACTTCAAACATTGTTAACGGATCATGTGAACCTGCTAAGTCCTCAAGCATTTCAGTATGTCCGATGTAAGGAACTTTTGCAGCTTTTAGAGACTCCTTATTAATCGGCGTTGTTGCTAATGCTTTAACTTCACCGGCCATGGCTAACTCGACTGCTTTTTTTATATATTCAAAAGCACCTTGTCCACATTGAGCAGATACTTGACCGTATTCAAGCTTTTCGATATCAATGTTGTTTAAGTTGATCACGTCAACAGTGCCTAATTCGTATTTGCCATCAGCCGGTGTGCTTACTTCATTTACCTGTAAGTCCGCTTTGACAATTTCGATCGCCTTTTTAATTACGGCTGCATCACCAATTACCAATGGCTTACATGCATCGTAGATTTCTTTTTTTGCTAAAGATTTCATTGTAATTTCAGGTCCAATACCTGCAGGATCACCCATAGGAATGGCAATAATTGCTCTTTCTGTAGTAGTCATATGATGTTCCTCCTTAAAATTTTGACTCTAAATACTTAACACATGTATACATTGCTTTTTTATCTCCAGCTGTGCCACCTTTAGTGACAAGCGGAATCCCATCTAAATACCCTCCCATTAGCTTTCCATAAGCCACTAGAGGCAAAATCTCGTCATATAATTTAATGCCTTCTGCTCTGCCTATCGAACATAAGGAAGAGGTAACATCTCCACCGCTAGTAAAGCATCCGCCAATTTCATATTGGCTTTCTTGAATTACCATTCTCGTTATTTTGCCTAACCCATCAGCAATTCTTTTTGCGATTGCGTCTTGGGACATTCCCACTTCCTTAGATATTTCTTTAAGGTCCAGTATTTTAGCTGCAGGAGAATCTGTTGTAATAATTAATAAAGGTTGATGGTCCATTTCCTCCAAAGCCTTAAGAACGGCTCTTTCTACTTCTTCATCCCATCTATTATCAAACGTTGATAGTTTTTCAGGATTAACATAGATTGGGCGAGCATTCGTTTTCTCCATTAAGTAGCGGAGCTGCATGCTGCTATTGGTAGTAACACTGCCGATCGTAAAAATAATTTTTTTATCTTTATTGCGGTGTTTGAAGCTAAACGCTTTCGTATAAGCAGCAGTCAATGGACCTGGATCTGCAGGGATCATCTGATATTCCTTAATCGCGGCCATCGCGTTTCCAAGGGACTCCAAATCTTCATTCGTAATAATATCGACACATAGAATCCGATTCCCTTGGTTAATTTTTTCTCTCATTGCTTGTTCAATTGCTTCCTCACCTGACAGCACTGTTTCAAGACCAATATAGGAAACCGGGTATTTGCTTTGCTTTTGGACAATTTCTGGTACATACGATTGTGTAACCGGCTTAACCGGATCATGTGCTACATCTGTCAACTGTACCGGAACACCATGTACAAGCAAGTAGCGTCCCGATGTAATTCGACCTGAATCCGGGTAAGCTGGCACAACAACGGCTATAGCCTTCTCACCGAGCATAGTCAAAAGAGTGTCAATCTCCGCTCCGATATTCCCTCTTACTGTACTGTCAATGCGTTTACAAATGACATTCGCGCCCCACTTTTTTAAATTATCCAGGACCTTTTCAACTCTCATCTGTGCTACATCTTCTTTTACATATCGGCTATCTGTATCAATTATGACCGCATTGATTGAATCAGAAGATGGTAGATGGTCATAAAAAACCATCGTTGCAACATCAAAGCCTAATTTTGTCAGTCTTACACCCGTACCATTTCCACCTGTTAAATCATCTGCAATGACTCCTACTTTCATGCTTCATCGCTCCAATCAGCTATAATGACTTCTAGGTCTTCCATTAATTGCTGTTGATAATCACCTGGTACTCCACGGTCCGTAATAATCCCATCAATCCTTTTGAGGTCACATACCTTCGTCAACGACTTTTGCTGAAACTTACTCGAATCGGCCACAAGCCATGTTGCTTCAGCAGCTTCAATCATTAGCCTCTTAGCAAAAGCCTTTTCGAAAGTAGTTGCTGTAATACCTGCCTTCAAATGAACCGCATGTGTCCCTAAAAAACACAAATCGACATGGATATTCCTCAAAATTTGTTCCGTAACCGGACCAAATAAGGCACCGACACTATTTTGAAGTTCACCACCTGCGACAATCACTTTAATTTCGCTGTCCATTAGTTCAGCAGCAATTTTAATATCATTTGTAACAACAGTTAGGTCTTTTTTATCCTTAATCAATTTGGCAATTTCCAAGGTTGTTGTTCCGGAATCTAATAAAATTGTCGAGTGATCTTCAATAAAAGCGAGCGCTTTCTTGGCAATCAGCATTTTTTCAAGATGCTGCTTCCCTTCCTTTACTTGAAAGGATGTTTCAACAATTAAAGGCTTATTTAAAACTGCCCCTCCATGAGTTCGGATGACCATTTCTTCATCTTCTAAATAGGTCAAATCTCTCCGAATCGTCATCGCTGAAACATTAAGTTTTTCAGCTAATTGCTCTATTTCTATTTTTTCATTTTCCTTTAACAGCTCTAAAATCAAATCTCTGCGTTCTTTTGGTAACATGTTAATCACCTTTGTTATTTTTGAACATTTTATGAACATATTATGTTCCTTTTTAACAAAATAGTCAATAGATATGTTCAAAGTTAACGTTTAATTGCTTTTATCTTTATTAATATTCTTTACAACCTCACTGTTTATTCGAATATCAACAAAAAAGTGTACCACCGGAATGCCCTTTTCCAATGATACACATTTGCGTTATTTAACTTTAATTATTATTTTTTTATAACTATTGCTGGCTTTCCAATCGGGTAATAC
>JAEWMK010000290.1 GCA_023457235.1 Bacillota bacterium | reverse complement strand
TGCTCAATAATATAAGGCCAATATTCCAAAACAACATTCCCGAAATTGGTTTGTCCCGAATATGTTAGTGAAAATGTCACATTGGCGATTTGTTTAAACGTATTGATTAAATGGGATTTGAATAGTAAGAACGCTTCAAGAGGTATATGTGATTGTAATCCAAATTCGAAATGCCACGATTTTTTGCTGCGTTCAATCGTTACTTTTTCAATCCAGGCATCTTGAAAATATGAATCTACTAATGTAGTTGGCAAGGATATTTGCTCTAATAATAACTGAAAACGTTCTTTTCTAACTTGTAATTCTTGAGACATACTTTATCTCCCCCTAAGAAACCTAGAAAAGCGCAAGCGCCCGTTTAGCGACAAATGGAATGGAGCGCACTGACTGAGATAAAGGAAACACGATGAGCCTAGGGCGAATCGATGTTGACTTATCGTAGGGAAGTGAGCTTGCCCGTCTCGTCGCTGGGCGCTGGAGCTAGACAAATAAGGAAGGTACCTCACCAGTGAAGAAGAGGTACCTTATATTATTTCATTACCATTCTACTAATAAGATTTCAATTGCTCTTTAATTACGTCTACAATATTGTCTATAGCTACTTCTAATGTTTCCCCAGACTTACGAAGCTTTAGTTCTACGATGCCCTCTTCCGCTTTCTTACCAACCGTAATCCGAATTGGGAAACCAAATAGATCAGAGTCTGCAAATTTAACGCCTGGGCGCTCATTACGATCATCATATAATACTGAAACAGACTCCCCGTTAAGCTTATTATATATTTGGTCTGCCAGTTCTTTTTGAGCTTCTGTCTTCATATTAATTGGAATAAGATGAACTTCATATGGTGTTACAGAAACAGGCCAAATGATACCATTTTCATCATGATGCTGTTCAACGATTGCTGCTACTGTTCTTGAAACACCGATTCCATAGCAGCCCATAATCATTGGCTGTGACTTACCATTTTCATCAAGATAGGTCGCTTTCATTGATTCACTGTAAACTGTACCCAATTTAAAGACATGTCCAACTTCAATGCCTTCCGCAAACTGAATCGTTCCCATTCCATCAGGTGAAGCGTCACCTTCTTGAATAAAGCGTAAATCAGCAATCTGACTCGCATTAAAATCGCGGCCAATATTTACACCAGTGTAATGGTAATCAGTTTCATTCGCACCGCAGACACCATTAACAATATACTCAACAGCCTGGTCTGCAATTATCTCAACTTCTTCTGTTAACCCAATTGGTCCCACTGAACCAACTTCTGCTTTTAAAACATTTAATGTTTCTTCAGGAGAAGCAAGCTCCACCGATTTTGCATCCAATAAATTTTTAACCTTTATGTCATTTACTTCATGGTCACCACGAACGACGACTAGCACATATATTTCATCTACATTAAAGAGCAATGATTTCAAGCATTTTTCATTAGTTACATTTAAAAACTTTGAAATTTCATCAATTGTTTTTTGGTTTTTCGTTTCAACTTTTTCTAGAGTTGCTAATTCTTCATTAGATTTTTCATATTGAACATGAACAGGCGCCATTTCAATATTAGCTGCAAAATCAGATTCATTAGAAAAGGCAATTGTGTCCTCTCCAACATCTGTTAGCACCATAAATTCTTGTGAATTTTTACCACCTATCGCCCCAGAATCAGCGATTACTGCTCTAAAGTTCAAGCCGCATCTTCTAAAAATATTAGAGTAAGCTGTTACCATATTATTATAAGCCTCATCCAGGCTTTCTCTCGAAGCGTGGAATGAATAAGCATCCTTCATAATAAATTCCCGACCTCTTAAAAGTCCAAAGCGAGGCCGAGCTTCGTCACGGAATTTTGTTTGAATCTGATATAAAACAAGCGGAAGCTTTTTATAGGAATTAATTTCGTCACGAACTAATGACGTGATTACCTCTTCATGTGTAGGACCAAGGGCAAAATCACGGGCATGGCGATCTTTTATTCTAAATAATTCGGAGCCATAATTATACCAGCGTCCTGTTTCTTGCCATAATTCAGCAGGCTGCAACGTTGGCATTAACAATTCTGAACCGTCGATTGCATCCATTTCTTCACGAACAATTTGTTCAACCTTTTGTAATACTTTTTTTGCTAATGGCAGGTAACTATACACACCAGAAGCAGTTTGACGCATAAATCCAGCTCTTAATAATAATTGATGGCTTTTAATATCCGCATCAGCTGGTACATCTCGTAAAGTAGGAATAAGCATTTTACTTTGTTTCATCTTTAGCACCTCTTCATTATAACAGCAATTGTTAAGAATATAGAACGAGCAAATTATAGAAAATTATAGAAAATATCTTTGAATATCATTCCAAGTAACTACTAGCATTAACAGCATTAGCAGGGCAAAGCCAATAAAATGGACAATCCCCTCTTTTTGTGGATCGACTGGTTTTCCACGCACAGCCTCAATACCTATAAAGATAAGCCGACCTCCATCAAGTGCTGGAAGGGGCAATAAATTTACGATTCCGAGGTTAATGCTCAAAATAGATGCCCATCGCATTAAATTATAAATTCCTGTCTGGGCTACTTCATCTGTAAGACTATATATTCCAACAGGTCCAGATAAATCATCAATTGAAAATTGGCCGACAATAAGCTGACTTAAGCCAACTAGTATTTGTTTTGTCCAAAAGTAGGTTTGTTCAAAGCCATAAGTAACGGAACCTAAAAGTGACTTTTCTACCGACGGGTAGACGCCAATAAATCCAATCTTTTCACCATCTCTAACCTTAGGAGTAACAGGAATTTCTAACTGCTGACCACCACGTTCGATTGAAAACAGCAGTTCCTGCTCTCCATTTTGTTGAATAATGTTCACCATTTCTTCCCAATTCACGATATCTTGGTTATCAATGGAAAGTACTCTGTCTCCCTGTTGTAAACCGGATTCAATCGCGGATCCATCACTCGTTAACTCCCCTAAAATCGGTTGTTTCACTGGAGTTCCAACAAGTGTACCTAAAATGACAAATAGGACTAATGCCAAAATGAAGTTCATCATTGGTCCTGCAAAAATTTGCATTGCCCGTTGCGGAACTGTTTTTGACGCAAATTGTCTATTATATGGAGCAATTTGTGTTTCTTGGTCATCAACGACGAGCATTGCTCTTTCATCGATTTGGAATGTCTGTAACCCGTCATCATCTTGTTCAAAACCGGAAATGGATAATCTATGTACAAGATCAATTTGTTCAACTTCTATTACTTTAGCATTCGGATATTTTGTTTTATTGTTTACAATTATTTTCGTAACTTTATCATTATGTCCGAATACTAAGCCGACATTGTAACCAGGTTTTATTTCTACTAATTCTGGGTCTTCCCCGGCAACCCTGACGAATCCCCCTAGTGGTAATAATCGGATTGTATAGAGCGTTTCATTAGAACGGAATGAAAATACCTTAGGTCCAAAGCCGATTGCAAATTCACGACAAAGCATTCCAGCGCGTTTCGCAAATACTAAATGCCCAAGTTCATGAAAAAAAACTAGCGCTCCAAAAATAATGATGAATGCAATTACCGTGTTCAAATGAAAAACCACCTTTTTTTTTGTGTCCTATTTTCAGATTAAGGATTTAACAAATTTTCTTGTTTCCTGATCAACCGCTACGATTGTGTCTAAATCAGGGTTCTTAATAGGAATATTTTGTTCAAGAGCCTTTTCAATATAGGCCTCTATGTCCAAGAAACTAATTTGGCTATTTAGAAAAAGCTGTACAGCTTCTTCATTTGCAGCATTAAGTACAGTTGTCATTGTTCCACCAACTTTGCCAGCATCATATGCAAATTGTAAACAACGGAACCTTTCTAGGTTGGCTTCTTCAAAAT
>JAEWMK010000289.1 GCA_023457235.1 Bacillota bacterium | reverse complement strand
TCTATTCTCCCCCTAGTAATATCTAAATTTCCTTATAAAAAAAAAACATCAACCTAAAACTGACGACTCCGAAGATGAGCGCAAGAATACTGGCGGAATGAAAAATATCACCGATCTCGTGCTCCCGCTTCGCTCCACGCGCCTCAGAAATCAACTTTGAAATCGCAATCGGAATACCAGCAACCGATAAAATCAAAGCAATCATATAAACCGGATAAACAAGTCCAAAAATCCCAAGCACCTTGTCACCGGCTATATTTTGTAACGGGATCTGAAAAATACTCCCAATAAATTTTGAAATAATCGTTGCTGCTGTAATAATCAGTGTTCCTTTTAAAAATGAAGATTGGGCCATGATGCGTTAGCTCCTACTTGATAAATTTTCCGGGACGTGGGCCAGGGGGCCCCGGGTTCTCTGGTCTGGGTGAGCCATGGGGTCGGGTTCTCCGGCCCGTTTTTGGTTCGTTGTGCCACAGAGTCGGGTTCTCTGGTTTTGTTGTGCTGGGTGAGCCGTGGGGTCGGGTTCTCCAGCCCGTTTTTGGTCCTGGACCTCGCGAGACATGGGGGTGTGAGCCACAGGGTCGGGAACTCTGTCCCACAGACCCGACCCTTTGTCCCAAAAGCCACCCTTTCTTCCCTTAGCCTAGTTCCTGCCGCTTATTCTTTGTCCAACTACTTTAAGGGCGAAATGCGGTAAAGCGAGCATGCGGCGCCACCTTGAAGGCTGTTTCAGCAAACGGTAAAACCACTCTAAGTTTAATTTTTGCCATACCTCTGGTGCACGTTTTACTGTTCCGGCAATGACGTCAAACGAACCGCCAACTCCGATAAACACACCTTTCTCTACTTGATCAATGTGTTCAGCGATCCATTTTTCCTGCCTTGGCATCCCTAATGCAACTAAAATCAGGTCCGGCTGAGTTTCTTTTATCTCATTAATAATTGCTGGATCCTCCCATTTAAAAAAGCCGTGATGGTAACCAGCAATCTGCAAGTCAGGGTATTCGACTTTTATCGTTTGTACCGCTTTTTCAATTGTTTCTTCCTGAGCACCGAGCATATATAGATTTAATTTTTTTTCATTTAAAACCGTTAATAAATTGCGCATCAAATCATAGCCTGCCACCCGCTCCGGCAGAGGCTTGCCTAATATTTGTGCCCCTTTCACAACCCCGATTCCGTCCGCAGTTACATAATCAGCTTTCTCAACATAGTTTTTGTACGTCGGATCTTCCAAAGCTTTCATAACAATTTCTGGATTAGCCGTCACCACAAATCCCTTTTGATTGTTGAGCATACGCTGCTTTAAACGCTCAACCATGTCCTTCATATTTGTATTTATAAAATTCACACCTAAGATAGAGACGAATTTATCCTCCATTTGTTTCACCAACTTGTAAAATTTTTCAAAAAGATCAACGGTTCGATTTAATTCTACATTGAACTATATCAAAATTAGGGGTAAAAAGAAATAATTTAGTGGAGTTTGCACTAAACTCCATTGTGTTGGTCTTTATTAAACAATTCAGCACCGTTTTTGTACCACCTAACTACAAACAAACTTAAAAATCGGTAATTTAATTCCAAATTGCCCTCCCATTTTATAAAATACATTTAAAGGCTGTTTGGTGCACTTAAGGTAAAGGTCAGAATAATTTATGAAACATTGCTAAAAACAAGGTTTGAAACTTGTCAGTTGGGTGGTGAATGAAGAAAACAGTCCAATGAATTCGATGAGTAAAATGCACCTAAAATTTAAATACATTAAAATAAAAAAGGAGTATGCAGATGAAGGACAGCGACAAAAACTTGAACTTATTGCTCGAAGTTTCGAAAAAAATTTCAGAACGGTCAAAACAAGAATCTCCCATTTCTCACGAGGAAATCTTTGATCTGTTTAAGGAAACATTGGAAAAAGAAACGTCAGTGAAAACTTTTGAACTACCCATTTTTATGCCTGTGATCATTGAACAGGATGATGAAAGCTTCTATACCGCAAGAAGTTATGGTTATGGTTATGATAGGTGCAAAGGAGTTGGACGTACCGAAGAAGAGGCTATTCAAAAGTTCAAGGAGGAAATTGACCGCTATAACAAATCGTGCATTAATGTTGAGAAGAAAATGCGAATGGAGGAAATAGTAAAAAACATTTTTTCGAAATCTCACTTTTAAAGTGAGGTTAATATTTCTTTTTAGAATATAATTCTGCTTCAGAAAGTCTCTATACCAGAGATTTGTCTACTTGGAACCATTCAACTATGTTGATTCCCGTTTGCTCTAGCCCAATCTCATTTTGGGAATCATACAGCTCCTCTGATTCCCGTTTTCCCTGACTTAACCCGATTTCGGGAATCATACAACTCCTCTGATTCCCGTTTTCCCTGACTCAACCCGATTTCGGGAATCATACAACTCCTCTAATTCCCGTTTTCCCTGACTCAACCCAATTTCGGGAATCATACAACTCCTTTGATTCCCGTTCTCCTTTGCTGAACTCAACTTTGGGAATCATTCAACATCTTTATTTTCTGTTTTCCTCAATTGACCTTACCTGTGGGAAACAACCCCCATCGGAATGAATCCCATCTTGAAAATAGGTAAAGCCACATACAAAAATCCCCCCTCAAAACCAGTTTGAGGAGGGATCCCATCTTTTTCAATATAATTTTTATTCTTTATCCGCATTCATCTTGATAACACGTTCCATAAAGGATGAGAATTCTGCGCGTGTTGTTGGCTTCGATGGTTTAAAACTTCCATCTTCATAGCCGCCTGTGACGTTATTTGCTGCAAGGATAGCGATGTCTTTTGCAGCCCAATGGCTTGCTTTTACATCTGTAAATGTTTTGGTTGTTTCACCTTGCAATTTATATGCGCGGTTTAAGATTACCGCCATTTCTGCTCTTGTAAGCGGCGCATCTGGTGCGAACTTGCCACCCGGTTGGCCGTTGATGATGCCTGCTTCAGAAACTGCTTTGATGGCTGTGTACGCATAATGTGTATTTTTTACATCATTAAACGGTAACGCCTTATCTTTTGAGTCTGTTAACTTAAACTCGCGGACAATCATTGCAGCTGCCATTGCTCTTGTAATCTCGGCATTCGGTCTAAATGTGTTGTCCTCGAAGCCCTTGATAATACCTCTGTTACTTAAAAACGTAACGGACCCGTATGCCCAATGCTTGTTTGTAATGTCTTTAAAAGAAACATTTGGTGCCGGCGTTTGTCCAGAGCCTGAGCCGTTACCACTTCCACTTCCACTTCCACTTCCATTTCCAGCACCTGCACTCGCATTTCCTTGTGGTGCAGGATGATTATTCACATAAGCAGATTGTAAGCCATCAAAATAAATGGCACCTTTGTTTTGCTTTTCTTTTACAGCTTCAGCCACATAAATGCGGTCGAACTTCAATGGAAGTGTTAAGTTTGCCGGAACTTGTGCACGTACATATTTCCAGCCTGTCCATGTTAATCCATGTTCTTCCGTAAAATTAATCGTATGCTGCTTGCCGGTTCCATCCGTGATGTGGGCACGAAGCCAATGTCCTGCTCCATCACCTTTTACCCAAAGACCTAATTCTTTTGGATAGCCCTTCAAATCGATCGGCGTTTTTGCAGAAGCGTAAGCAACCTTAATTCCACCTTCTGCCGTTGTGAAATCATATGAAAGTTTTAAAGAATTTTTTCCCTCTTGAACATTGCCGTTACCTGTAGCAAGTTCAACTGTTGCCTTCGCTTTTGCTTGATCGGCTGACCATTTTGCTAAAGATTCAAAGCCGTCGACTACGACTGGGTCAACGCCGACTTTTACAGGAATAGACGCGGTCACATTTTCGAATTGCGCAATGATGTTTCCTGCTGCTTTTTCCTGACCTGCAATAAATTTACCGTCAGGTGTGATCGTTCCGATGTTTCCATCTACAGACCATTTGATAACGGACTTGTCAAAAATAATTGGCTCGCCGCCATTGTAAATCGCATTCGCCGATAATTGAATCGATTCATTCGTTCCAATCACGACTGATTTTGGTTGAATTTCAATTTTATCAAGCTTGTCCACGACGGTTACTGGTACTTCACCAGTGGCGTCGTTGTAACTTGCAATTATTTTTCCAGAGCCAGCATTTTCAGCTGTAAAAGTTAAACCACTAGTTGAGCCGACGTTTCCATCGACTGATAAAGAAATGTCATTCGCATTTACTTGAACGAGGTTCATATATTCGTCTAGCGCATATTTATAGGCTAATTGAACCTTTGTTCCTTTCAAAATTTTTCCATCAGGTTTTGTAAGTTTCAAAGTTTTAGGGTCACTTGTTGGTGCTGTACTAATAACTTGAAAAACAGAAGAAACCTTGCGTTCTACGCCTTCAGATGGACTGTTCACTAATTTCGGTTGAGCTGTCCCAAGCTCACGTACAGCTATCGCTGTTGAACCGCCGCCATCTAGATTGATAGCATTATAGGCACCAATTGAAATTAAATAGTTTGCAAACTCTCTTAGGGTCGCACCGTTACTATAGCCGCTTTGTCTTCCATCAACGGTTACTATATAAACTTGGTCACCGGCTTGGTTTGTAGTAATCGCTGTACGTGGGTGACGGCTTTTTGCAAAAGAATCGTTTTCATCCATTGAAATTGAAACTTGTCCATTTTTCACAAGCTGCGGACCTGTTCCGATCACATATTGCGCATCCTGCCAAAC
>JAEWMK010000288.1 GCA_023457235.1 Bacillota bacterium | reverse complement strand
CACCAAGTGAGGAGCCATGGAGAAGCAGAGTTGTAGAGATAAACAGAGGAAGTCGTAACTTTTCCGGATGGAAAGCCAATATTCGTGGCGTCGATTTAAATGATCAATTTCCTGCAAAATGGGAGATTGAAGCAGAAAGACGGGAGCAAGCGCCTGCACCAAGGGATTATCCTGGAGAAAAACCATTATCAGAACCGGAATCAATTGCTATGGCGGAGTTAACACGAAGGAAGGACTTTAGCCGTGTATTAGCCTTCCACACCCAAGGTGAGGTTATTTATTGGGGCTTTGAAAACCTGGAACCTCCTGAAGCTGAAACTATTGTCAATGAATTTGCCAGAGTAAGTGGCTATACACCAGTGCGGACCGTTGACAGTTATGCTGGATATAAAGATTGGTTTATTCAGGATTGGCGCCGGCCAGGTTTTACGGTTGAACTCGGGACTGGTGTAAACCCGCTTCCAATTTCTCAATTCAATGAGATATACGAGGAAGCGCTTGGCATTTTCTTAGCTGGGTTGTATATGTAACAAAATATTAATGGAAAAATTTATACCAAAATATGCTTTAAATCATGTTTCCAATTAAAACGAAGTGCTACACTACTAGTATATGGGTAGGTAGCACTTTTTTTGAAAGGAGCATTAAAAAAATGATGGGGAAAATACCTCCAATTATTGTAATCTTGGCTTTATTTTTTTTATTGACTGCCTGTACTAATAATGAGGAACAGCTATATTCCGGCACAATTGAGGGAGAAGAAATACCAATATTAGCTGAAGTAACAGGACCTGTACAAGCTTTTTTAGCGGATGAGGGTGATATCGTATCTAAAGGTCAACCATTGGTTCAAATTGATGACCGGCTATTAAGGGCGCAAATGAAGGAAGCAAAAGCAGGTGTTCAAGCGGCAAAAGCAGCACTTGATGAGGTAAAAGCGGGTACTCGTAATCAAGAAATCAAAAAAACATTATTACTGCTTGAGCAAAATGATGTGAAGATTGAAAGCGTAAATATACAATTATCAAAATTAAATGATGTGTTAATTCAAAGAAAAGCAAATATCGATCAAATAAAGGCACAGCTTAAATCTGCAGAAGAAACAGAGTTATTTTACAAAGACCAACTGAAAAAAATCGAAGAATTATATAAAAATGGGGCGGCTTCCGAAAACGAATTAAAAGTACAGGAAGAACAGGTAAATAAGGCTGCATCATCTGTAAATCAATTTAAAGCAAAGCTTAAGGAAGTAGAATCTTTATATGATATGGCCAAAAAGGATCAAAGCACATACGAAAACCAAATTAAAGAACTGCAAGCTAATAGTAAACTACAACAGGCCCAGCTTAGCCTCCAACAAGAAGGGGCAACAGACCATACAATTTTAAAATTGGCCAGTCAACTCGACCAAGCGAAAGCAAAACAAGAGCAAATTCAAATTCAGCTTGATAAAACAAACGTTACGGCGCCAATCGACGGGATTGTCCTAAGAAGAAATATTTCAGCAGGTGAAGTTGTCACGACTAATTTTCAGATGTATACATTGCTGGATCAAAATAAACTTAAAGTTAAGGTTTACGTTCCTGAAACGAGATTGAATGAAGTCTCACTTGACGGCAAAGCTGATATTTTTGTCGATGCATACCCGGACAAAGCTTTTAGTGGGAAAATTACATATATTTCAAGCAAGGCGGAATTTACTCCTAAAAATGTGCAAACACCCGAAGAACGAACAAAAATGGTATTTGAAGTCATTGTCGAGCCGACAGAGGGCTTCGAGCAATTAAAACCGGGAATGCCGGCGGATATACGCTTCCTTAACAAGGAGACGGAAAAATGAAAATGGCCATTACTTGTGAAAACTTAACGAAAAAATTCGGGAATTTGGTGGCGGTTGATAATATTTCAATGAGTATTCCGAAGGGATCAATCTACGGCTTTTTAGGACCGAATGGATCTGGTAAATCAACTACGATTCGAATGCTTTGCGGTCTGATGGATCCAACGTCTGGAAGCGGAACCGTTTTAGGGTATGATATCCGGAAGGATTCTGAAAAAATCAAGCACCATATTGGCTATATGTCGCAAAAGTTCAGTTTATATGAAGAGCTGACCGTATCTGAAAATCTTGATTTTTATGCGGGCATTTATGGACTGGATCCGTCAAACGCACTTCACCGTAAAAAAGAGTTAATCGAAATGGCGGGCTTAACAGGAAGAGAAAAACAATTAGCCGGGAAATTATCGGGAGGCTGGAAGCAGCGCTTGGCGTTATCCTGTGCCCTGCTCCATGAACCGGAAGTGTTGATATTAGATGAACCGACAGCAGGAGTTGACGCAGTTTCAAGACGAATTTTCTGGGATGTCATCCACCAGCTTTCAGAACAAGGAATTACGATATTAGTCAGCACACATTATATGGATGAGGCCGAAACCTGTGATTATATTAGCTTTATATTTTTTGGACGATTACTTGGAAATGGCACACCACAAGAATTGAAAGAGCAATGTCATGCAGATAATTTGGAGGATGTTTTTATTCAATTTGTGACGGATGCCGAGTCAGGAAGTGAAAGCGATGGATGAGAGAAAAGAACGTAAGCTGAATACTACTTTTTCTTTTTTAAGATTTCGCTCCATCTTTATTAAAGAATTTATCCAAATTCGTCGTGACCCTCCCAGTTTAGCCATTGCCATTGCTATGCCTTTAATGATGCTTTTGTTATTTGGCTACGCCGTCAATACGGATATTGACCATTTGCCGACTGTTGTTTGGGACCAGGACAATAGTGAAGCGAGCCGTGATTTAGTTCAAAGCTTTGCTAATACTCAGTATTTTGATATAGATTGGGTTGTCTATAGTGGTGATGAGATCCAAGCTTTAATCGATGATGGCAAAGCAAAGACAGGAATTGTGATCCCACCGGATTATAGTTCTAAGTTAGACCGGCATGAAACTACTTCTGTTCAATTGTTGATTGATGGCACAGATCCAAATGCAGCAAGGATTGCGTTAAGCAATGCCCAGCTCTTAACCCAGCATGAATCACTGGCGATTCAAGAACAGCTAATGGAAAAAAGGGGACTAGCTACTATTGAACAGCCGATTGAAATTTTACCGCGGGTTTTATATAACCCGAATATGGAGAGTTTGATCTTTAATATTCCGGCTCTGATCGGCTTAATCATGCAAAATGTGACGGCTATTTTAACTGCCTTTGCCCTTGTCCGTGAAAAAGAGCGAGGAACGATGGAACAGCTCGTTGTAACTC
>JAEWMK010000287.1 GCA_023457235.1 Bacillota bacterium | reverse complement strand
GGTGTAGACAAGCATTTTGTTTGATCCATTCATCCCACTCATTTTTATTTTGACCAATGATATATTGTTGATATTTTTCGTCTAATTCTTTCATAAGAAAAGGGACTGCCTCGCCCCCTATTCCAATTTGGAGGTTATGATAATGATTGGTTATTGTTTTAATAAAATCGATTGCCGTCTCCGTTTGAATGTTTGTAAATGAAATAAACAGTAATTTGGGCTTTAGTTCATCAAGGATAGAGTATAAATCTTCTTCTTTAACGCCTGTCCCTAAATAAATAACTTGATAACCTTTACATTTCAAAAAAACAGAAAACATCAATAGGTCTAGTTCCTGAATCTCATTTGGACCGCAGACAGCAAGCGCCTTTGACCGGTTGGAATCAATCAGCATCGTTTGTAACACTGCTCCCACTTTGGAACGGATGAAACTTACAATATATTGTTCGTGAACACTTGAGATCTTGTTCTCTTCTAGTAGTCGTTTCATTTCATCCGTCAGTACTTTTACTACATTTACAAGGACAAATTCGACTGAAAATAAACTAAACGCATAATCCAAAACTTTAAGGGCACGGTCTTCCTCAAAATTAATTAATGCCTGCAAAAGGTTTTGTTTGATTTCATGAAATGTAAAATCAAGTTTCTCGGTTTGTGCATCATCGTTTCCGGTTTTATTAGCTTCACTTTCTTCCAAAAGGGAAACGGCCTGACTAATTGTAAATCCTTCATCTACTTTTTTTATTAACCATCTTAGAATAGTAATATGCTTTTCAGTGTATAATCTGTGCCCGGATTCATTCCGCTCCGGTGCAATAATTTTATATCGCCGTTCCCATGCCCGTAGTGTCCCCGGCTGAATCCCGAGCAGCTTTGAAACAGCCTTCATATTATATTTACCTTGCTCAAGAGTCATAAAAACTTCCTCCGGCACCGCCTTTTACTCTCAAGTATAGTTTATAAACCTTACCAAGTAAACGATTTAGGAGTTCCCTTCATCTGAACGGGAAGTTCCTCCATCAACCGTAAGAATCCCGAAAACAATTGAAAAAGCAACCATTAAAAGCGTAAGTAGGACTGAATATCTCAATAACAAAAAAAATGCAAAAAACAATAATAAATCGATGACAACTGTCTTACGTGATTGAATTAGCGACCGAACAATGTATGAAAAAGCAAGAACTGTCGTTATGAAGGCAATCATCCCTATAAAGAAGCGGACCGGGTTTAAAATTAGTGTTGAAATGAAGAACGACATGTCATCAAAAGTCATACTTGGAAATATTGAAATGGTAAAAAACCCGCTCATAAATGCAAATATAAAAATGAAAAGTCTAATGAACATAAACATCCCTCCATTATCAAATATGTAACGGAAAGGAAAATGATGAATCAAATGGCATAGGACATTCCTTGCATTCCATAAAATGAATTGACCCAGTATGTCAAAATAGAAGGAGGAAATGCAATGTTTACAACCAGGAAATACTGGCACCCGTACATCAGTCCATTTGATCCTTGTCCACCGATGACTACGAAGCAGTATGTAACCGCTCCTAACCAATATATAAGATTTCAGCCCCCAGGCATGCAACAATTTTCCCCAAAAGAAGCATTATATGCCGGGACACTATGGTGTGCCTTATATGACCCATATTTCAATGCGCACGAAATGAAAATGAGGGAGGCAAAATCAGATGAATAAACAATTGCCTCAGGAATATTACACATTGCTAGAAGAACTGCAAGCCATTGATTTTGTTTTAGTCGAGCTTACATTATATTTAAATACCCATCCAGATGATCTTCAGGCGATAGAGCAATTTAACCAATGTGCAAAATTAAGGAAACAGCTTGCAAAACAATTCGAAGTCCAGTTTGGCCCACTCCTCCAATTTGGACATAGCTACTCAAGATATCCATGGGATTGGAAAGAAGCCCCATGGCCATGGCAAGTATAGAAAGCGAAAGCCACCCGGTTAGCGACGTATGGACTGGAGCGCATCGACTGAGATATAGGAAACACGATGAGCGAAAGCGAATCGATGTTGACTTATCGTAGGGAGGTGAGCGAAGTCCACTAGTCGCTGGGTGGCTGGAGCTGGACTGATAGAAAGCGGAAGCCACCCGGTTACGGACGTAAATACTGGAGAAAAACTCATCTTGGGGAGGAGAAAAAGTCCATGTGGATTTATGAAAAAAAGCTACAATATCCCGTTAAAGTCAGTAAATGCAATCCAATGCTTGCAAAGTTTTTAATTGAGCAATATGGCGGGGCTGACGGTGAATTAGCTGCCGCTCTACGCTATTTAAATCAACGGTACACAATCCCTGATAAAGTTGCCGGATTATTAACCGATATTGGTACTGAAGAGCTTGCACATCTTGAAATGATCGCTACAATGGTGTATAAACTGACCAAGGATGCAACACCTGACCAATTAAAAGCATGTGGCTTAGGAGCACATTACGCTGACCATGACAAAGCGTTATTTTATCATAATGCTGCTGGGGCACCATTTACCATTACTTATGTTGCAGCTAAGGGAGATCCAATCGCGGATCTGTATGAAGATATTGCTGCTGAAGAAAAGGCACGGGCAACTTATCAGTGGTTAATCAATTTATCTGATGATCCGGATATTAATGATGCCCTTCGTTTCCTTAGAGAGCGGGAAATTATTCATTCACTTCGTTTTCAGGAAGCTGTTGAAATATTAAAAGAAGAAAGAGACAAAAAAGTCTATTTTTAAACGAACGAAAGGGAGCTGTATCGTACAACTCCCTTTTACATTCATTTTAATCATTCTCATAATAGAGATTAATATCATATTTTTCTTTCATTTCCTTAAAAAACCGGTGCCGGTTATCCCGTTTCTCCCCCTCAGGCCATAGTTCTTCCGTTCTTTGAATGACCTCTCTGCGTAGTGCATGATATTCTTTTTCCGCTTTCTCCGCTTTTTTATCAAGAAACTTCAAGCGGTAATGAATCGTTGCCAACGCAGCTACAAATACATAATGGTAAACATCATTGATCAGCACAGAAATCATGGAACTATAGTAAAATCGATATGGTAAAACTGTGAACAGTAGGACATAGGCTAAAAAAAGGGCTGCAATCACTACCAGAGCACCTTTATAAAATTTAACCTCCTCCTCTTTTTTTTGATACTTTTTCTTTAACTTTTTCAAATCGTTAATAATAACCTGTCCAACATCATCTAATAAAAAGTGATTATGTTCCACTTTTCCACCCCATTGTCCGTGCGTATATATTTTACATGTATTCGCATGGACAATAATGTAGAACGATAAAATCCTTCTACTTATTTCTAACTTATTCTGAACAGGGGGAGAAAACAGAAATAACATCTTAAATAGCGTACTAATTCGCATATGAATTAGTACGCTATTTTTTTGTTGATATATCAACGTTTATTGGTTTTTTTATAGTGAACAATAGAGGGATATTGCGCAGCAATTGAGTTCTTATTCAAAATAAAGAAAATCTCGTGCAGGGAGTTGAAATCAGTAAATACGCTATACCCCAATCAAAGGGATTGAGGACAATACAGGTGGGGCAGGCACTATCTCTGTCCTCAAACGATTCCTTTAAGAACAACATTGATGGATGGCACTCTTGTCTTGTCCTCAAACGATGTATTTGAGGACAACATTGATGGGTGTCGCTCTTGCCTTGTCCTCAAACGATTCCTTTGAGAACAACATTGATGAGTGTCGCTCTTGCCTTGTCCTCAAACGATGCCTTTGAGGACAACATTGATGGGTGTCGCTCTTGCCTTGTCCTCAAACGATGCGTTTGAGGACAACATTGATGGGTGTCGCTCTTGTCTTGTCCTTATACAATGCCTTTGAGGACAACATTGATGGATGTCGCACTTGCCTTGTCCTCAAACAATGTCTTTGAGGACAACATTGATGGGTGTCGCTCTTGTCTTGTCCTCAAACGATGCCTTTGAGGACAACATTGATGGGTGTCGCTCTTGTCTTGTCCTCAAACGATGCTATTGAGGACAACATTGATGAGT
>JAEWMK010000286.1 GCA_023457235.1 Bacillota bacterium | reverse complement strand
ATTGGCAACTGGTGTAAAAGGGATCAACCTGAATGAAGATGACTATGTCATCGGTATGGAAATTATCGAAGGAAAAGAAGATGTTTTAGTTGTCACGCGCTTTGGCTACGGTAAACGTACACCATTAAGCGAATATCGCATGCAAAGCCGCGGTGGTAAAGGGATTAAGACTTGTAATATTACCGAGAAGAATGGACCATTATCTGCGATTAAAGCAGTGACAGGTGAAGAGGATTTAATGCTCATCACCGAAAGCGGCATTGTTATTCGGATGGCTATAGATACAATTTCAATTACCGGACGTAATACACAAGGTGTTAAATTAATGCGTCTTGATGAAAATGAGGTTGTTTCAACTGTTGCAAAAGTTGATCGTGAAGAAGAGGAAGAAGAACAGCCGGAGAATGAAGTGGAAGGCCAAGAAACAACAGCTGAAGAAATAACAGTTGAAGAACTAAAGGAAGAAGTGCCAGAGGATTCAGAACCGGGTCAAGATGAATAATTAGTTAAGGGGGAAAGACATTTATGAAAATCCAGACTAGTCAATTAATAGAAGGCTGTATATTATCTGCAGATGTCTTTTCACTAACTAATTTCCCAATTGTTCCACAGAAAACAGTCTTATCAGAAAAAACAATAGGAATACTTAATGCCTTTTTAATAAAGGAAGTAGCGGTAGAGCCTACCCTTGTTACTGGTGAGCCATTTAAACCTGCTTGGATTGAAGATGATGATCAACTCAAAAAGGAAGAAACTACAATAGTCCAACATAGCTTTACAGAGAAGTACTTAAAGGCTGTCCAAGGTTATAAAAGGCTGTTTCAAAGTTGGCAGTCAGGTATGGCCATCGATATGCCAGCTGTAAGGACATTAGTAGTACCGATTATTGAGGGCGCAATTGAAAACCCGCGGGAATTATTTACTCTGCACCATTATTCAACAGTGGAGGACTACTTATATCATCATGCTATTTCAGTTGCAGCAATGTCAGCTGTATTGGCTAGTGTGCTTAACTTCTCAAAAGGAGATTATATTCAGATTGGTATTGCGGGAGCTATGTGTGATTGCGGTATGGCTAAAATTCCTATGAAAATTATGAATAAAAAAGGTCCATTGACAAGAGAGGAATTTGAAGAGGTCAAAAAACACCCAGTCTACAGCTACATCCTTTTAAAGGATATTAAACTTCTCAAAGATGAAGTGAAAAAGGCTGTCTATCAGCATCATGAACGAATTGATGGAAGTGGCTACCCTAATGGTGTTAGTTCAGATTATTTACACCCTTATGAAAGAATTATCTCTGTTGCCGATGTATACCATGCCATGACGTCAGAAAGAAATTACCGCAGTAAGCAATCTCCATTTAAAGTATTAGAATCAATATTACAGGACCAGTTTGGCAAATTTGATATGAAGGTTGTCCAAACTTTAACTAAAATCATGACCAATTTTTCTTCTGGGACAAAGGTCCGTTTATCGAATAATAAGATTGGAGAAATTGTTTTTATCGAACAAAAATCCCCGACAAGGCCAATGGTCAGATTAGATGAATCTGGGGAGATCATCCAGCTTGTTAATCAGCGCGATCTTTTTATCGAAGAAATTCTATAACTTTATTCTGTTGAATAAAGTTAAGAGCCTCCGGCGGATGCCACAGATTTTCAGAGGAAGTTTTTCGAGCGGGCTCGAAAAAATCTGGGCGCAAATACGCCAAGGCGCATTTGATTATAAGGGAAGGGTCTGTCCAAAAAGTGCTACTCTCAAGCACTTACATGGGCAATCCCTTCCCTTTACTTGAATTTTGTTTTTGTAAGTATTGATTAATAAGATACGGAACTTTTACAGCAGTTACACTTAAGAATTGCTCAATAAATGGGTAATCTAAGCTGTCGAAGCCATGCAATAGCTCACTCCACCATTCAGTCTCATACCTGCTAATCATACTTAAATTATAAAGCAGCAAATAATGAGTTAAGATCTCTGGAAAAAACAAAAACTGCTCTTTATAGGTGGGGATATGTAATGTATTTTCAAAGCAATCAAATTGGAGTGGCGAACAATCATTGGGATTTATTGAGCCATTCACTTGCAATTCGATAAAGTTAGGTTGTTTGCTACCTGTGCCCGCCTTGTTGATTATTTGGTAATCAAAAGATAATATTTCTTTTAAAAAATTATCGAAGCGGTCAACCGTCATATGCAAATCATCTAATATGCAAGCCGGTATGATAAAAGTTTGGTCATCTAGGCCTGCTATTTTATAGTTTTGCTGTTTATCTACACTAACTTGAAAGAGGTGGTCTAATTCAGGGATCCGTCCTAATAGAAAGTCCATAGTGAATTTTTCCGAATCTAGATTGTGTTTCACATGAAACATTTTGACAGCAACATGTGAAAATAAACCGTTTTTTTGAGCCTTTACTTCGTCTTTTAAAAAATCATAATTTCTTTTTTTTCTTTTACGTGTTGTAACACCATGTGCTAGAACAGTAGAGGATTCGGGGTACTCCGGATCAACTGTCAGAAGACAGGCCTTAAGGAGCTGCACCATTCCATAAAATAATAAAATTGGTTTGATAGAGAATGGAGCTTGTTTCGAAAGCTCGTAATAGCTCTTTCCATGATCCAAGTAATAAATAAATGGATAGCAGTTTTCGAAGCTCTTCTTTTCGGAATCATCGATACCGTTATGTTGATAGCTATGTAAAAGGTATCTTTGTACATTGATTGAGGAATGATAAATTGCGAATGGTTTCCAAATAGAATCCCAAGAGCTCATACTGATTTGCCTCCAATTAACACTTTATATAAAAATATTGTCGAGATAATTGTCGTTCCTTGACAGTATTGTGTCCAATTGTTAAGCTACTAATAATATTTTTGAAGAAATTCATATAAGGGAGAAGATTTTACCATGTGGGAAAGTAAGTTTAGTAAGGAAGGATTAACATTTGACGATGTATTGTTAGTTCCTGCTCATTCTGATGTTTTACCAAAAGATGTTGTTGTAAAGACCGTTCTTTCAGAGACATTGAAGTTGAACATTCCATTAATTAGTGCGGGTATGGATACCGTTACTGAAGCAAACATGGCTATTGCAATGGCAAGACAAGGTGGCCTTGGTATTATTCATAAAAACATGTCAGTTGAACAACAGGCTGAGCAGGTAGATAAAGTAAAACGTTCAGAGAGCGGCGTTATCACAAATCCATTCTATTTAACACCAGACCATCAAGTGTACGATGCAGAACATCTAATGAGTAAATATCGGATCTCTGGTGTTCCTATCGTAAATAATGAAAATGACCTTAAATTAGTTGGTATTTTAACTAACCGTGACCTTCGCTTTATTCAAGATTACTCAATCAAAATTTATGATGTAATGACAAAAGAAAACTTAGTTACTGCCCCAGTTGGTACAACTTTAGATCAGGCAGAAAGAATTCTCCAACAATACAAAATTGAGAAATTACCTTTAGTTGATGGTGAAGGAATATTAAAAGGTTTAATTACAATTAAAGATATTGAAAAAGTAATTGAATTTCCAAATTCAGCAAAAGACAGTCACGGAAGATTATTAGTCGGAGCTGCAGTTGGTGCAACGGCAGATGCCTTGATTCGTGTTGAAGCATTGGTGAATGCTGGTGTCGATGTAATTGTAATCGATACAGCACACGGACATTCCGAAGGTGTTCTAAAAAGAGTTCGCGAAATTAGAGATGCCTATCCAAATTTAAATATTATTGCAGGTAATGTTGCTACAGGTGAAGGTACAAAAGCGTTAATCGAGGCCGGTGTTAATATTGTTAAAGTTGGTATTGGTCCAGGTTCTATTTGTACTACTCGTGTAGTTGCCGGTGTTGGTGTACCGCAAATTACAGCTGTCTATGATTGTGCAACGGTAGCAAGAAAGTATGGTGTACCAATCATTGCTGATGGTGGTATTAAGTATTCTGGTGATATTGTTAAGGCCATTGCCGCAGGTGCGCACGCTGTTATGCTTGGAAGTATTTTTGCTGGTACAACTGAAAGCCCAGGTGAAACAGAAATTTTCCAAGGCCGTCGCTTTAAAGTATATCGCGGCATGGGCTCTGTTGGGGCGATGGAAAGAGGAAGTAAAGACCGTTATTTCCAAGAGGAAAATCAAAAGTTCGTTCCAGAGGGAATTGAAGGACGTGTTCCATATAAAGGTCCACTTGCCGATATGGTCTTCCAATTAGTTGGCGGACTTCGTTCAGGCATGGGATATTGTGGTGCTAAAGACCTTGAGTATTTGCGTGTAAATGGACAATTTATTCGTATGACTGGTGCGGGCTTGCGCGAAAGTCACCCACATGATGTCCAAATTACAAAAGAATCACCAAATTATTCAGTTTGATTTTAATGTAAAATTTGTTAAACTTTAACAGCTGTTCCTTTTAAAACAGAGGAGGATTTCCTCTGTTTTTTTTATATTAAATTTGATAGAATAGCCGTTGGAGCGAGAAAAGCGCAAGTGCCCGTTTAGCGACGTATAAACTGGAGCACATCGACTGAGATAAAGGAAACACGATGAGCATCGCGAATCGATGTTGACTTATCGTAGGGAGGTGGGCGAAGTTTACTAGTCGCTGGGCGCTGGAGCTAGACAATTAAGAAAAACAACCATTGAAGGTAGATCTCCATAGATGGTTTTTGAAAAATTATTGGAGGGATTTAAATTGAAAAAACATATAAGGAACAAAGGTTTCCTTTATAGTTTGCTTACACTACTGTTATTTACTACTTTATTTGCTAATTTCCCTACTAAAGCGAGTGCTGTGGAGCTTGGTCTTGAAGCGGAAGCAGCGATCTTAATTGATGCAAATTCGGGAAAAATTTTATATGAGCTAAACCCTGATATGACTTTACCTCCTGCGAGTATGTCAAAAATGATGACAGAGTACTTATTGTTAGAGGCAATTCATAATAAACAAGTTAGCTGGGAGCAGGAAGTATCCATTACTGATTATGTATACAAAATCTCTCAAAATACAAAGCTATCAAATGTTCCGTTAAGAAAAGACATTAAATATACAGTAAGAGAGCTTTACGAATCAATGGCAATTTACTCTGCCAATGGTTCAACGATTGCATTAGCTGAAACTATTGCCGGTTCTGAGACAAATTTCATTAAAATGATGAATGATAAAGCGAAGGAATTAGGGATGGAGGATGCCAAGTTTGTCAATTCATCAGGTTTAAATAACAAAGACCTATTAGGCATGCATCCAAAAGGGACAGGTGAGACAGATGAGAATATGATGTCACCACGCTCTGTAGCAATCTTGGCTTACTCATTACTTAAAGATTATCCTGAGGTTTTGGAAACTGCTAGCATTCCTTTTAAAAAATTCACAAAAGGAATTGATGGCGAAGGAATTAGCATGTTGAACTGGAATGCCATGCTTCCTGACATTCCTGGGTATTTACAGCAATTTGCCTACCAAGGTGTGGACGGACTTAAGACAGGTTCCACAGCCCTTGCAGGCTATTGTTTCACAGGAACTGCGGAACGTAACGGAATGAGACTTATAAGTGTTGTCATGAAAACCAGTTCGCAATATAAACGTTTTGAAGAAACTAAAAAACTATTTGATTATGGATTTAGTAATTTTGTAGAAAAAGAACTTTTCCCTGCAAACTACCAAATCAAAAAACAAGATGCATTAAAGGTTGAAAAAGGAAAAGAAAAAGAAGTTCAAATTGCTAGTAAAGAAGCTTTAAAAACAGTCATCAAAACGAATGAAGAAGAGTTATATGAGCCAAAGTTAGTATTAGACAAAAAGGCCCTTACGAAAAAAGGCACATTAGTGGCTCCTGTGGAAAAAGGGCAAAAGGTTGGCTACTTAACTTATGAATATAAAGGTGAAAATAACTACGGCTACCTATTTGAAAATGGTGCTGCTAGTGAAAAGGTAGCCATCGTTACACAAACTGGTGTTGAAAAAGCAAATTGGTTCTCATTAACAATGCGGGCGATCGGCGGCTTCTTTGCTGATATTTGGGCAAGTGTAGCCGGTGGTATTGCTGGGTTATTTTCATAAAACGGAACATGGGGACGGTTCGCGTGTTCCCGCAAAATCCATGAAGTTTACTAAGAATACTTAAGTATTCCTAGTAGATTTTATGGGTTTTTTATTTTTTAAATAAATAAAAATAGGAATTTTCGATATTTTAGGTTAAAATATTTGATAGGCCTTTATTTGTACATGATGATAGTATAAAAAAGATAAAAATTAAAAATGAACACATATATTTGGGAGGAGTTTTCAAAATGTCACAGAATATTGGAACAGAAAGAGTAAAACGTGGAATGGCTGAAATGCAAAAGGGCGGCGTTATTATGGACGTTGTCAATGCAGAGCAGGCTAGAATTGCAGAAGCTGCTGGTGCAGTAGCAGTAATGGCACTTGAGCGTGTACCTGCAGATATCCGTGCAGCAGGTGGAGTTGCTCGTATGGCTGATCCAACAATCGTAGAAGAAGTTATGAATGCTGTGTCAATCCCTGTAATGGCTAAAGCTCGTATTGGTCATATTGTTGAAGCACGCGTGTTAGAAGCAATGGGAGTAGACTACATTGATGAGAGTGAAGTATTAACTCCAGCTGATGAAGTATACCACATTAACAAGCGTGAATACACAGTTCCATTTGTTTGTGGATGCCGTGATTTAGGCGAAGCATTACGCCGTATTGGTGAAGGTGCTTCAATGTTACGTACAAAAGGTGAGCCAGGAACAGGGAATATTGTTGAGGCTGTTCGCCATATGCGTATGGTTCAATCACAAATTCGTCAAGTTGCTGCAATGTCAGAAGATGAGCTAATGACATTTGCTAAAAATATTCAAGCTCCATTTGAGCTAGTTCTCCAAATTAAGCGCGAAGGAAAACTTCCAGTTGTTAACTTTGCTGCTGGCGGTGTTGCTACACCTGCTGATGCTGCATTAATGATGCAATTAGGAGCAGACGGAGTATTCGTTGGTTCAGGTATCTTCAAATCAGACAGCCCTGAAAAGTTTGCTCGTGCGATCGTTGAAGCAACAACTCATTATGAAGACTACAAATTAATTGCTGAGCTTTCAAAAGGCTTAGGAACAGCGATGAAAGGTATCGAAATTTCATCATTACAACCTAGCGAGCGCATGCAAGAGCGTGGTTGGTAAATAGAAAAGCGGAAGCGCCTTGCTTATCGCCGTACAAACTGGAGGGGCTTCGACTGAGATAAAGGAAACACGATGAGGAACGAATCGATGTTGACTTATCGTAGGGAGGAGACCTGAAGTTTGCTAGGCGATAGGCGCTGGAGCTAGACAGTGTTAGCAAAGTTAATCTTTATTTCCCAACAGCAAAAAGGAGCAATGTTACATGGTTAAAGTAGGGGTTTTAGCTCTACAAGGGGCTGTAAGAGAACATATTCGCGCCCTTGAAGCAGCAGGTGCAGAAGTAGTTGCCGTTAAAAGGGTTGAACAATTACAAGACATCGACGGTCTTATATTCCCTGGTGGTGAAAGCACGACCATGAGACGTTTAATTGATAAATATGGCTTTTTTGAACCGCTTAAGGAATTTGGAAAAAGTGGTAAGCCGATCTTTGGTACTTGTGCAGGCTTAATCTTAATGGCAAGCAAACTTGCCGGTGGGGAGAATGCTCATTTAGGGTTAATTGACATGACCGTTGAACGTAATGCTTTCGGGCGTCAGGTAGACAGCTTTGAAGCAAGCCTGATGATTACAGATGTTGCTGATGACTTCGTAGGTGTATTTATTCGTGCACCAAGAATACTTGAAGTTGGCAACGATGTTGAAATCATTTGCAAGCATAACGATAAAATTGTTGCAGTTAAACAAGACAATTTCCTAGCTTGTTCATTCCATCCAGAATTAACAGATGATCACCGTATGGCAGAGTACTTTGTTAAAATGGTCGAAGATGCAAAAGAAAAATTAGCTGTATAACAGAAGACTTTCTGTGGTAAAATATAGTTATAAATAAGTTATAGTGTTGACGGGAACTAGTAACAATATTTCTTTTTCTAGAGAGTCGGTGGCTGGTGTAAACCGATAAAAGACTATTGTGAATCCATCCCTGAGCAAAATATTGAACAGCATGAGGCTAATGAGTAGCTTTAGAGCCTAGTAAGTATTTTCGGTTTCAAAACCGTTATGATTATGAGTGGAAAAAGGGCTTTTTGTCTTTTTTCAATCAGGGTGGCAACGCGGGTTAACTCTCGTCCCTTTTTATAGGGACGGGAGTTTTTTGTTTTTCTGGGGTTGTGGATTCTGTGAGCCACAGGGTCGGGAACTGTGTCCCACTTTGGAAGCAATGGGTTGTATGATTCCCGAAAACAGCACCAAAGAGTCAAAGCGGGAATCAAAGAGGCTGTATGATTCCCAAAAGCAGTACCGAAGAGTCAAAATGGGAATCAAAGAAACTGTATGATTCCTGAAAACAGCACTGAGGAGTCAAAACGGGAATCACAGCGATCCCGATGACAATATAAGGAGGAATATACAATGCTTGATATGAAATTTTTACGAGAAAATTTTGTGGAAATTAAAGAAAGACTACAATGCCGTGGTGAGGATTTAGGGGATTTTGACCGTTTTGGTGAGTTGGACGCAAGACGCCGTGAGTTAATTGCTGAAGGCGAAGAACTTAAGAGCAAGCGTAACGAAGTTTCAAAGCAGGTATCTGTGTTAAAAAGAGAGAAGCAGGATGCGGATCATCTTATCGTTGAAATGAGAGAAGTTGGCGATCGTATTAAAGTACTTGATGATGAACTTCGTGTTGTGGAAGATGATCTTCAACTATTATTGCTGTCTATTCCGAATGTTCCACATGAAACAGTGCCAGTTGGTGAATCTGAAGATGATAACGTTGTTGTTCGCAAATGGGGCGATATTCGCCAATTTTCATTTGAAGCAAAGCCACATTGGGATGTTGCAGATACGCTTGGCATCCTTGATTTTGAGCGGGCAGGAAAGGTTACCGGCAGCCGTTTCGTATTTTATAAAAGCTTAGGTGCCCGCCTTGAACGTGCCCTTATTAGTTTTATGATGGATTACCATTCTGATAATCATGGTTATGAGGAAGTAATCCCTCCTTATATGGTCAATAGAGATAGTATGATTGGAACAGGTCAGCTGCCTAAATTTGAAGAGGATGCTTTTAAAATTGATGGGATGGATTATTTCTTAATTCCAACAGCTGAAGTACCGGTTACCAATATGCATCGTGATGAAATTCTCGATGGAGCGAATCTTCCATTAGCTTATTGTGGCTATAGCGCATGCTTCCGTTCTGAAGCAGGGTCAGCGGGCCGGGATACACGTGGATTAATCCGCCAGCACCAGTTTAATAAAGTTGAACTTGTTCGCTTTGTGAAGCCGGAGGATTCTTATGATGAATTAGAAAAACTTACAGGTCTTGCAGAGAAGATTCTTCAGCTATTAGGTCTTCCATATCGTGTTATGAGCATGTGTACAGCTGATCTTGGCTTTACTGCTGCTAAAAAATACGATATAGAAGTATGGC
>JAEWMK010000285.1 GCA_023457235.1 Bacillota bacterium | reverse complement strand
GGCTTGAGCTATTAATTCCTTTCCCACCCCGGATTCACCGTAAATTAACACAGTTGAAGAAAAGTGGGAGATTTTATTAATATGTTCCATTATTTTTTCCATCTTTGGGCTGCAATAAATAATTTTCTTTAATAACTGATCCTTAGTTTTAAACATATCCAGCTCTCGTTTATATTGGTCGGATTTTTTCTTAATTTCTCTAAGCTCTGTCTTTAGCTTTGTTGTTTCAGTTATATCCCTGGAGGCTATAATGACCCGCTCAATATTTCCGTTCTCACCAAAAACCGGGTTTCCAACTGCCAGGATCTTTTTACCGCCTTTCGTTTCCTGGACAATCGAAACCTTTTTCCTTTGTTCTAATACTAATCTTGTCACTGATGGGCTGAAAAGGCCTTTATCTTCCAATTCCAATAGATTTTTCCCTATCAAATCCTTTACTTGCACTCCCCAAAAGTCAGAAATAAGACTTTCACTATGACGAATCAGGTCACCTTTGTTATTGACGACAAGAATCTCATCATAGATTGTTGAAAGGATGGCATTTAAATCTTTATTTAGGTTTTTTATATGTTCAATTTCCATCGCCATTTCCTCAACCATTGGCAAATCTTGAACAACAATAATAATGCCCTCGACTTGTGAGCGGTCAATAATCGGACTGTAATCAACTAGAATTCCTATGTTATCTGTAATTTGGATTTGATTTAGGATCGTCTCACCGGAAGTAAACACATCATCTATATGGTTCTTGTTAAAGATTGTATCCGCCGGCCTATTCATGACAGAATCTGCAGTCATCTTAATCATTTTTAATCCAGACTCATTGCAATTAATGATATTCTTCTCTCGATCAACTACAAACAGACCTCTTGGAATCGATGTTAAAATGACTTTCAGTAAATCAAGACTGTTTCGATTTTCATGCTTAAATAATAATGCCAGTACATCTTCCCGTTTAACATAACCAATCGGTTCACCGTCATCATTATTCACGATTGCAATAGGTTCCCCAATAATTTGAAATAGAATAGGTAAGGAAATAGTTTGATTTAGCTTGTATACATTTTCTAATGAAACTGCATGTTTTAATAATGTTTCAAGTGTAAAATTATATCCATCTAATTCCGTTGATTTTATTCCATTTAAACGGACATAGGCAAAAAGCTTATTTTCCCTTACTAAAAATAAGAAAGGGTCGTAAATATCCTTTAGTTTGCCCTTCCATCCTTCTTCGGGCTTGTCTACAGATATTGAAATAATTGGATTAATTTTTTCTGTTTCTATTGAAAACATTTATACCCCTCCCTTCCTTTATTCTATCATCGGACCTCAAAATAAGCCTAAAAAATTTTTTTCAAGTATAAAAAGGAGATGGCTATCCATCCCCTACTGTAAATGATGTCAACTTAATCACTGCCGCTTGCCAATAACTCCTCTTTAATAAGGGCGAGCACCATACCCTTAATAACTTGATCCCCTTTTTCAACCTCAAGTGAACTCACTCTACCCCCAAATCCAACACGTATGGTCTCAAGTTCTCCATCGGTTTTCCTTATTGTAAACAGCCTTTCCCATTCATATATACAGGAATTAGGATCAATCAATACTTCCTCTACAATTCCATTACATGAACTGAGAATATAATTTTCATAAACTATTTTTAAAACCCCCTTTTAATATTGAGTACTGAATTGTCTTTGATTTAATAGCATTCCAAAAAATGTTTTGATCTCCGGTAAGTCATTATTATGAATTCCTAACGGTCCAGCCCAAGACGACTCATGTTCAATATCATCCTGGCACATTAATACCATTTTTCCTGTTTGAATTGAGATTACCATTGATTTATTAAAAAACTGAGTTGAAAAAACAACAGTTAAGTCATAGCAGTTACTATTCCCTGCAACGCAATAGTAGTGAACCGGATATGTTTCCTTTTCCTCTAATAAGACATCGATCATACTTGCTTCACTCCTTTTATACTGTAATCCAACCACGTAATCTTGATGATTCTACTAAAGTATCAATTCCGATAATATAGGCAGCTACTTTCAAGCTGACATTGTATTTTTTAGAAGTCTCTACAACTTTCCAAAAGCTTGTAGTCATTTTTTCTTTTAGCTTTTGGTCAACTTCTTCTTCTGACCAATAATAGCCTTGATTATTTTGACACCATTCAAAATAAGATACGATTACTCCCCCTGAATTTGCCAAAATATCAGGAACAACTAATATTTCTCTTTCAGCTAATATTTTAGCAGCCTCCCCTGTAGTTGGGCCGTTAGCTGCCTCGACGACAATTTTACACTTTAGGTTAGCCGCATTTCTTTCCGTAATCTGGCCGCCAAGAGCCGCTGGAATAAGCACGTCACATTCCTTTTCTAATAATTCCATATTTGAAATCGTATTGTTGAATAGGTTGGAAACAACCCCAAATGAATCTCTTTTTTCAATTAAGTATGGAATGTCTAATCCATTTTCATCGTAAACCCCGCCAAGTACATCGGAAATTCCAACTACTTTTGCTCCTAATTGATGTAGATAAAGAGCTAAATAGCTTCCAACATTACCAAACCCTTGAACAATGATTTTCATATCTTTAAGTGAGATTTGTAATAATTCACTAATTAATTGAGTTATATAAAATAATCCCTTAGAAGTTGCTGTTTCACGCCCTTTGGAGCCTCCTAATGCAATCGGTTTACCTGTAATAAAGCTTGGTGAATCAAATTCACGAATATGGTCATATTCATCAAGCATCCAAGCCATAATTTGTGAATTTGTGTAAACGTCCGGTGCCGGAATATCCTTTGTAGGACCAACAATTTGGCTGATTGCTCTTACATAGCCTCGGCTTAACGCCTCTAATTCTCGTAAACTCATCGTACGTGGGTCACAAATGATGCCGCCTTTGGCCCCGCCATACGGTAGACCAGTAATTCCACATTTCATACTCATCCATGCCGAAAGGGCCTTAACCTCTTCAGGAGTTACATCAGGATGAAAACGAATGCCTCCCTTTGTTGGACCGGTTGCATCATTATGCTGAGCACGATAACCGTAGAAAACCTTGGTTGAATTGTCATCCATACGCACCGGTATTCTAACCTCTAAAAAGCGGATTGGTTCTTTTAATAGCTCATAAACAACGTTAGGGTAGTTCAGAGTTTGAATGGCATCCTTTAAGATAGATTGGAATTCTAAAAGTGGATTATCATGCAGGGTCTCCTTACTTTCAGTATTATTATTTGTTTTAACAGTTGAAGTTTTCATATTTAACACCTCTTATATTTTTTGTAATTAAGTAATGCAATAACTATGCCAACTTGTTTTTTGTTGAATTTACTTCATAAAATAACATTTTCGAATGAAACTCCGATTAGGAGTTATTCAAAAATTGATAATGCTTGCATAAGCTATTCCATTTTGCATAATTTTGCTGTAAATTAGAAAAGCGCAAGCGCCTTGCTCATCACCGTACAAACTGGAGGGGACAACGACAGCGATAAAGGAAACTTGAATTGCGTTAGCAATTCTTAGTTGACTTATCGTAGGGAGGAGACCTGAAGTTTGCTAGGTGATAGGCGCTGGAGCTAGACAATGATGTACAAAATTCTATGCTTTCTTATACTATAAAAAAAAAACGCCCAAAAAGGACGTTTAATTCTGTGTATCAGCTATATCTGTTGTTTCAACTTTATCTGTTGTATCATCTATTTTTGTTGTGTAAGTTATTTCCGGTTCAGCCGGTTCAAGTGTCACTAAATCAATCGCAAGTGGCAATGCAGAGCCGCCGGCATGCATAATTTCTAATTCAATCAATCCCTTTTCTTTTTCAGAAACATAATCAATGATAGTAGCTAATTCCGTCATCGGCTTGAGGGTTGGGATTAAATAGACTTTGCCATCTACTTTAACTGCCCCATTGTAGATTCCACCACGGGCACCTACGCTAACTCTAACAGTCTTTGATTCTCCTGTTTTATTAGTAATTGGGATCTTCACAAGGTAAGACGCGCCGAAATGACCAGGATTTTTAATCATTTGCTCTTTGTCACCGAGGCCATTTTCTTGCGACATCAGATTGTCTGTTACCCCATTTGAAATTTGGTACGCTGTTTCTTCACTTCCCACTTCATATGGTGGCAATTCAGTAGATAGTTGAGAGCTGCTCCATACACCACGTGGATGTTTAGCAGTTTGGTCAATCTCTACTGGTTCTGATTTAATCGTCGTTAATTCAGATCCATTTTTACTTAAAACAGTCCGTATTTTATATTTCAATTCCCCAGTGCCTGATTTTTTCTTCACTGTAAAATCGTATTGGAATCCAAGTGTATTCCCTTTCGGAACATCAAACGACTTCATTAATGCACTCTGCCCAGCTTTTACAACAGGATTGTCCATTTGAACATTCATGACTTTTCCGCTTAATACACTGTCAACTAGCGGAAGCCCGACATCGTAGTTCACCCAGCCATTCGCAGTCTTACGATTTGTTCCTTTAAAATCAACGATTTCAATCTCAGTGGTGGAGGATAGATTTTCAACCGTAATTCCTACAGTAGCGGTCTTGTCTAGTTCACTGATATGCCAGCCAAAAACACGATGGTTAACTGAAGCATCTCCAGATTGGACCTCGTCATGCCATAACGTAACATTGTCTTCCGGTAATGTCCGATCATTTAAATTTTCAGGGTTATCACTGATCATGATTCTTCTGTTTCCTACAAAACTAGCTTTTTCAACATTCGTCGGTTTCTTAAAAGTTACTTCTTCTTTTTTCAGGAACTCGTGTTTGAACTTTACTTGATTGATATAAATAAAGATTTCTTTTGTATCAGCATCATAGTGGGAATAGCCGCCAAAAACTTTTGGAATTATATTAATCGGCATTACAAGTGTACCCTTATAATCAAATAATGGGTTTGCAATTTGTATTTGTTCACCATCTACAACGACATAATTTTTATCTTTTACAAATTTAATTTTCGTTTCATTCCATTGGACATCAATTCCGTCATCCATCTGCTTCCACATTAATTCATCAGACGCGTTGTCCAATACCGATTGTAGTGGAATAAAGGTAACCCCATTCCTTACAATTCTCGTAAAAGAACCAAAATCAAGCTTGTTATCATTTACATAGACCGGTGCATCAATCGTTTGGAAGGTAGTCTCAGGCAAGGTAATTTCAATTTTTTTTGTAGTCTCATCCCAAACGACCTCACCGCCAAAGGCCTCTCCTACGAAACGTAAAGGTACAAGCGTCCTGTCTTTATAAATAGTTGCCGGGACATCTAGTTTATAATCCTCTCCCTTAATTTGTGCAACATCAGAATCAATAACTAGATTAATATTTTTCTCATTTTTTATCGCACTAATGGCTCTAGTTTTTTCGTCCCAATTCACATTTGCATCCATCGCTTCAAAGATGGCACGCAACGGAACCAAGGTCCGGTCATTTTCCATTACAGGTGGAACATCAAACACCACAGGGATTTCATTTACAAGGATTGTTAGACCAGCCATCTCTGTAACGGATGCCCCTTTTGGTGCTTCCTTTGCATAAACATTCGGCAAAAATACATTCATTGCTAGAGTACTAGATAAGAATGCTGTTATCATCTTTTTCTTCAACATACTTCCTCCTTCATAAACCAAAACACAATCCCCCTAATTCTACCACTATTTTGTTACAAAACAATTTCAAACTTATTAAAATTTGGTATTTCATGGAAAATAAAAAAATCGCTACCACTCGGTAACGATTCTAATCTCCTATGTATGGCGGAGGAAGAGGGATTCGAACCCCCGCGCGGTTTAACCCGCCTGTCGGTTTTCAAGACCGATCCCTTCAGCCGGACTTGGGTATTCCTCCGTGTAAGACAATAAATAATATACCATAGGGTAAAATCAGTGTCAACATTTGATAAGCAGTAAACATCCCCACCAAAAATAACTTATTTTTACGGTGGGGAGATGACTGCTAAAATCACTTTAGTTTATGCAAGTTTATTTTTCTTTTGGCTTAATAACCTCGACATTTCCCATATAAGGTCTTAACACCTCTGGAATAACGACACTGCCATCTTCCTGTTGATAATTCTCTAAAATAGCTGAAACAGTACGGCCAATTGCCAAGCCAGACCCGTTTAATGTATGAACATGCTCCGGCTTTGCACCTGGTTCACGACGGAAGCGGATGTTGGCACGCCTTGCTTGGAATGCTTCGAAGTTACTGCAAGAAGAAATCTCACGATATGTGTCGTAGCTTGGCAGCCATACTTCTATATCGTATTTTTTAGCAGCAGTAAAGCCAAGATCAGCTGTACACATGCTCATAACACGATATGGAAGACCTAATAGCTGAAGAATCTTCTCTGCATGACCTGTAAGTTTTTCTAATTCATCATAAGAATCTTCCGGTTTCACAAAGCGAACAAGTTCAACTTTATTAAACTGATGCTGGCGAATTAATCCACGAGTATCACGGCCGGCTGACCCCGCTTCAGAACGGAAACATGCGCTATAGCCACAATAAGCTAATGGAAGATTCGCTCCATCGAGAATTTCATCACGATGCATATT
>JAEWMK010000284.1 GCA_023457235.1 Bacillota bacterium | reverse complement strand
GAGCATTTTTTGAATCCTTGACTTGACCTTCGGCTTCATTCTCGATATTTGTATTATCAGTTTTTGTTAATTCTGCCTTGTCTCCACTACATGCTGCTAAAATCATTGCCATAAATATTAAAAGAATAAGGGTGCCATGAAGCCTCTTCCCCATGAAAAAACCCTCCCTTTTCTGCTAAATGAAGTTAAAATGATATTTAGCGGTAATATACATGAACCATTACCGCTAAATATTTTTTAATATAGTCATAGAAAAACAGTATTATAACGAATCCTTGATTTTGTCTAAAATAGAAGTAACAATTCCTTTAATTGAATCTCCCTCAAAGGCTTGCCCAAGAAGCGCTGCAATGGTTACAACTACTGCACCAACTGCTACCCATTCCAAAGTTTGTGCTCCTTTTTCATTGTTTAGAGCTTCTGTAACTTTTTGATAAAGACTTATTGAAATCTTTCTCATGGTCTAACACCTCCCTTCAAGCTCATATCTTTATTTTCTAATACTTTATTACCCAAACATGTTAAATGGATTGTTATCTCCAGCGAACATGTTTAATACCACTAATCCGCCAATTAACAGCATCACCGTTGGCATCACAATAAAGGTCGTGATTAAGGTGATTTTCGGGGATGCCTTGGCCGCTTGCTCTTTGATTTTCTCTTTTTTCATATTTCGAATCTCATTTGCTTGAATCTTAAAGGTTGTCGCTACCGGAACCCCTAGACGCGAGCCTTGAATTAAGGACTTAATTAAGGCTTGGAATGCTTCATTATCGTTTCGATCTAGCAATCTTCTATAGGCCTTTTCCCTAGGTACGCCTATTTCAATTTCATGGATAAACCGTGAAAACTCCTCGCCTACAGGTCCATCAAAATATGGAACAATGTCCCTTAATGCCTGGTCAAGTCCCACACCCGCCTGAAGAGTTACACTGACCGTATCCATAAAATCCGGCAACACATAGCCAAGTTCATCCTGTCTTTTCTGCGCTTTATTTTTCAACCAGAAAATAACACTAAAGTAGCCAAAGAGCGGCAATAGGATGATTAAGATCTGTGAAAATGGAAAGTGCATGATAATCAAGAAGAATCCAAACACAAAACCAACAAGCAAAAGAAAAATCTTTAGCCCCTGGAAACGTTCCACAGTTAATCCATATGGATAACTTGCTTGCATCAACCATCTTTCTACATCTTCAGCTTCACTAAAGAAATTGATTCGATTCCCGATTACCGAGAAGTCATCTGCGTAATAGAAGGTTTTTTCTAGCAATCTTTCACGTGAGCTTTTTCTTTTCTTAATATTAAAACGGTTCGTAAATACCTCTTCTTGGAGGTGTTCTTTAAGCTCTTGTTTATTGATCGCATAGTGATAAAAGGATTTTAATCCAATCGTTAGTAAAAACAGGGACATAATGACACAAATTAAAATTAGCCCATCCATCGCATTACACCCTTATATTCGTTACTTTTTTTATTAAAAAGAAGGTTAATACGGTTCCAATTACAAATACGGCCAAAAGTACCAGCCCAATCCCTGAAAATAAGGGATCAATAAAGCCTTCATTGATATTGTTCATGATTAACAGCAAAAAGATCGGAAGAACTGGCACAATATAGGCAATATAGCGCTGTTCCGCTGTCATAGTTTTAATCTCTTGCAGCAATAGCTTTCTTTCTTCCATTGTCTGTCCCATTTCATCCATAACAGCATGGATGTTTCCACCTGCTTGTTTTTGAATAAGAAGGGTTGCCGCAAATAATTTAAACTCTCTTGAAGGAATTCTTTTCTGCATGTTTTTTAATGCCCGATTAAAATCAACTCCAAGCTGAATTTCGCTATAAAGTTGACTAAATTCAGACTTTGCTGGTTCATTCAGTTCTTGAGCTGCGATCCCAATTCCTTGTGTTAACGTCATTCCAGAACGTGTAGCATTGGCTAAAATCCTACATATTTCCGGAAGCTGATCGTTCATTCTCTCTTCAAATTTATTGCGGCGAATGATAAACAGCGATCGTCTAATGACTTCCATCACAATAAAGGAAACGAGAATATTGATCGGAAACTTGATGCCAAAGAAAGTATTTAACAATAAAGAAGCTGAAAAAACACCAAATAATAAGATTCCATAGAATTCCGATGGCATCAATTGAATATTGGCACGTCTTAATTGTTCAGTCGTGTTTTGACCCATCTTTGTCTCGTCAAATTTATCTCCTAGAACGAGGATGAAGCTTTTGCGCTTTTTGTTATTTTCAAACAGCCTTCCGACCCTGTTTCTCCATTCCTTTTTGGAATTTCGATAGCCTAGTATGTTATATAATCCCCAGATCCCGAATAATACGGCCAAACTATAGAGTATAGATATGGTCACTACTATTCACCTCTTCTTCGGCAGCAAAGATAGATTTATCGATGTCAGCTCCAAACACTCTCAATCTATCTAAGCAATCAGGAATAATACCTGTTGGTGTAAAATAACCCAGTACCTTGCCGTCATGATCTATACCCGTTCGTTTGAATTTAAAGATTTCTTGGATCTCTGCACTCCCATCCGGGTTTTTCACCACTTCTGAAATGGAGACTAATTTTCTCTGCCCATCAGGAAGACGAATTCCTTGAATAATCAGATCAATAGCTCCAACAATGTATTCTCTGATCACTTTAGATGGTAAATCCATTCCAGCCATAATCACCATACCCTCCACACGCTTTAAAGCATCAAGTGGAGAATTGGCATGTACAGTGGTAAGCGAACCTTCATGACCAGTGTTCATCGCTTGCAACATATCAAATGCTTCTGCTCCCCGTACCTCACCGACAATAATGCGGTCTGGTCTCATCCTAAGAGCATTTCGCACCAATTGACGAATCGTGATTTCCCCTTTTCCCTCCACGTTTGGAGGACGTGCTTCCATTCCAACTACGTTTGGACGGTCTAATCTTAATTCCGCCGAGTCTTCAATTGTGATAACCCGCTCTCCATTTGGAATGAATCTGGCAAGTGCGTTAAGAAGTGTTGTCTTACCACTGCCTGTACCCCCAGATATAAGTACACTCATTTTAGAGAAAACTACTGCCTGGATAAATTGAGCCATCGCTTCATTCAAGGAACCAAAGTCGATCAGGTCACTCATTTTAAATGGATCCGCACGAAACTTTCTGATCGAGATTAATGTACCATTCAAGCTCACAGGAGGAATAACTGCATTCACACGGCTTCCATCATGCAGGCGCGCATCAACCATTGGAGAGCTTTCGTCTATACGTCTTCCCAAAGGTGCGACAACTCGGTCAATAATATGTCTAACATGATCCTCATCACGGAACTGCAGATTAGTTAGCTGTAATTGACCCCTCTTCTCGATATAAACCTCTTTATGCCCATTTATCAAAATCTCTGTTATTTCATCATCACTAAGAAGAGGCTCAAGTGGGCCGAAACCAACGGATTCATCAACTAACCGTGTAAGCAAATTCTCCCTATCACTTTTTGAAATAATCACTTTTTCCTCTGTCATAAACTGACTTATTAATCGCTCAATCGCTAATCGTTTTTCTCCTTGACTTAAACTCATGAGTTGCTCAAGGTCGGTTTCTTTTAGCAATCTTGTCTTATAATGTTCAATGAGTTCCTCAATATAGGGGCTTCCGTACGTAGAATAGCTTACTTGTATCTCATTTCTTTCCTGCTGTTTCAATCCCGTACGATTAAATAATGACATCCATTCCCCTCCTTCCTGACTTTGAACCTGCAACCTACTTAAGAATCGATAAGACCCACTTACGAACATCCTTCGCTACAGGGGTTAGCTTCTTTTCTTTCGTTGCCTTTCTTAAAGGTTCACCTTTATTAATTAACGTCTGAATCCCTTTTAAATCTCTCCTTACTTCGGCACTGACCGGTGCAGAGAGTAAATTTTTCACATCTTGAGGTGTAAGCTCGTTATCTCTCCCTTTTTGATTTACGACGATCTGCAGACGGTCTTCCGTATCCATTCCAAGTCGATTAAACAGCTCCTCTACATGTTTTATGACATGGAGTGACGGAGTATCGAGATTCAAAACGTAATAGATCATATCCGCTTCCTCTAATGCGACATACGTATTGGCTGTCATATTAGACGGCAAATCGACAATGACAAAATCATAGCTTCTTCGGCAGGCACGAAGTAATTTTGTAAAAAAATCTTCGTTTAAGCCTTCTCCTATTTCTGCATCCCTTGGGCTTAATAATATTTCCATCTTTGAATAAGGCTCTTTATCACTGACATTACGAATATGGTTTTCATTCAATTCATTGATTACTGGTTTTAAAGAAGCTAGGGAACGATTGCTTTCCAGCCCTAAATAAGTGTCTACTCCACCGAATTGCAGATTCATATCAATCAGAATCACCTGGGCTGTCGATTCGAGCTTCAGTGTTTGGGCAAATGTACTCGCCAAAAGGGTCGTACCGCTGCCACCTTTTCCACTATAAAAAGAAATAATTTGCCCGCGTCCTCTTCGTAAGCCAGAGCTCGAAGTAATACTCTGTAACCCTCCATTACTTTTTTGCTCCTTCGCAATCAATAAAATTCTTTCCATCCGATCACTAAACTGGCTTAATTCATCAGGAAGAATGAAGAAGTCCGTAGCTCCTGCTCTCGATGCATCACGCAAAAGCAGGAAGTCCTGCTCTTTAAGAATAAAAACGATGATGATGTTTGGATATTCACTGTGAATATATTGAATCAGCTCAATCCCCGATTCATCGTCTGGATTTACAAGCAATACAATATCCGGTGCAATCCGATCAATTTCTATACGAACATCAGAAGGTGTTGCCTGCTGTAAATCAGGGTACATTTGTAATGCCCTTTCTGAAATTTGTTCCGTTATTAGTTTATCGTCACTAACAAGAAGAATATTGCTTCCCGAACTCATGTAAGTACCTCCGATTTTAACTCTGTCCCTGTGGCTGCGTAGGTTGGGCTAGCTGGCCTGGTTGTGCGGCCGGATCCGGTTGCGAAGCTGAATCTGCTGGTTTCTTTTCTGGTGCTTCTTCTTTTGCTGCTCCCTCTTTCGGGTGTTCCCGGCCTACATTAGCCTTCAGAATTCTGATGCTGTCTGCGTAATTTTGCATGTGAATAAGCTTGGATGCATCTTTTTTGGAAACTTCAAGATGCAGACCTATAGATTCTTTTTTGTCATTCACAAGTTCTTTAAAAACTAAAACATCTGACATGAAAATCTCAGTCTTTGGAGCACCGTCAAATTGATGAGAGACAACAATGTCTACTCGGTCTTGATCATTGATGTCATCATCAAAGGAAACTTTTTCACTCCACATAAGGGCTACCTTGCGGTTATTAGGATCACCAACATTTGAAAAGTCTTTTAAAATACTTTCTGTAATAATCGTTTCTGCAGTTATAGGAACAATCGAAACTTTATTTGTTATCTTTTCCGCTTCACTAACCTCAATGTAATCATCCACAACGAATTTATTTGGAAGATCAATAATCTTAATGTCATCAGGGCTGATAATTGTTCTAGAATCAATCTTTTTGCTAGCTACATAAACCTTCTTTGTTCCGCCCAAGCTCTCATTTAACTCATTCACCTTCATCAGGAACATAAATCCGGCTACAGCAGCAAGCAATAATGAAATGGAAATAAAGATTATCGCTCTTCTTTTCGACTCTAACATCTAATTTTTCTCTCCTAAAGTTATATCCCTATAATTTTAATATCCTAATTCTTACACTATATTTATCTCCAAAATTACCAATACCCAAATTACCATCTCCTTACATTTGCGTCAAACACCTTTAGGACTGATGTCGAATCCTGTCTGTTAAATTGTCCCTATTGATACCTTGAATTCGAGATATTATTCAGGTATAAAGGTTTAATAACGATTAGGACAAAAAGCACTAAATATATCTTCAAATTGAAACATTTGTAATTTTTATACATAAAATATTACAAATGTTAAATTTCATAGGCACATTTTCCTTTTTTCTCTATCCCTGCTATTAAGGCAAAAAAATACTACCCATATACAGGGTAGTAAACAAAAATGCGGTGAATTTTTTACGCTAAATAGGCTTCTTGTATTTGTTCATTGTCGATTAATTCTTTTCCAGGCCCGCTCAATGTTATTTCTCCGTTTTGGATGACATAGCCACGATCAGCAATGCTTAGTGCTTGGAAGGCATTTTGTTCTACGAGCAGGATCGTGATCCCTTCGTTGTTTAGTTCTTTAATAATCTCAAAAATTTGTTCCACGATAATCGGCGCAAGACCCATTGATGGCTCATCCAACATGAGGATTTTCGGCTGCATCATCAGGGCACGGCCGATCGCAAGCATTTGCTGCTCGCCGCCACTCATCGTACCCCCCTGCTGGCTTAAACGCTCTTTAATTCTCGGAAAATATTGAAAGACGCGTTCCATCCGCTCCTTCACAATCCGTTTGTCTTTTACAGAAAAAGCACCCATTTCAAGATTTTCTTTCACCGTCAGCTTTGGAAAAATCCGTCTGCCTTCTGGGACA
>JAEWMK010000283.1 GCA_023457235.1 Bacillota bacterium | reverse complement strand
ACTCATCAATGTTGTCCTCAATAGCATCGTTTGAGGACAAGACAAGAGCGACACCCATCAATGTTGTCCTCAAAGGCATCGTTTGAGGACAAGACAAGAGCGACACCCATCAATGTTGTCCTCAAAGGCATCGCTTGAGGACAAGGCAAGTGCGACACTCATCAATGTTGTTCTCAAAGGCATCGCTTGAGGACAAGGCAAGTGCGACACCCATCAATGTTGTCCTCAAAGACATTGTTTGAGGACAAGGCAAGTGCGACATCCATCAATGTTGTCCTCAAAAGCATCGTTTGAGGACAGAGATAGTGCCTGACCCACCTGTACTGTCCTCAATCCCTTTATTGAGGTATAGCGTATTTACTGATATCAACTCCCTGCACGAGATTTTCTTTTTTTTTGAATAAGAACTCAATTGCTGCGCAATATTCCTCTATTGTTCACTATAAAAAAACCAATAAACGTTGATATATCAACAAAAAAATAGCGTACTAATTCATATGCGAATTAGTACGCTATTTAAGATGTTATTTCTGTTTTCTCCCGCTGTTCCGAAACGGTTAGCGAGAAACAGCATCAGCTCTATTACTCAAATCTGCTGAATAATATTAGTATGGCATTGGATTTACAGCTATCGGTACTTTAACAGGCTCCAGTAGATTATATGGCCCGATAAGATCCGTAGATGTGTTCTTGAATTCAACTGTATGTGCACCATATTCTTTAGCTGTCAACAGAATAGCTTCAACCATTAATAAATTAGTTTCATCATTGGCTAATGTCGTACCTTCAGAAAATTCGATGACAGCATGATGCGTACTTGGATCAATGTCGACAACATTAAATTGAATAAATTCTGGTATTGCCGGCTTGATTTGCTGTAGATCGATATCTATTGGCAATTTCATTTCTTCTAAAGCCTCAGAAAATCCGACTTCTTTTGTAAAAGGTACTAGATACTCTTGAATTAGTCCATTGGGCTGATAAATGTAATATAAGCCCTTTGCTTTATCCTTTTCTAGATCAAGTGCTTTAAGTTCACCATAATTACCTAGTATAATACCGGGCTTACCATCTGTACGAAATTCAACTACAGAATACCCGAGTTGTTTAGCCATTTCTTTTACTGTTGATAAAAAGATGACTTCCATTGCTGAGCCATTACCATACGGATGATTCTCCGGTACGTCAATAATTAGCTTTTCAGCTTCATTAACGATTTGTTCCTCACTAAATTTGACATTCTCTAAAATATAGCTTGATAAACCCCATTCTTCTTCGTGAAGATGCTCCTGAATCGTCTCAATTCGTTCCAGATTCGTTATTTCCCTGTCCTTTGGAACAACAAAACTAATGGGTACAACGAATTGGGCAGACACATCAGGAACGGCCACAGAAAGGAATTCTTGATCGTCAGGCAGTTCTGTTATGAGATGAGTTTGGACAACAGGCGCCATCCTTGCCATCGGTCCTTCTTCTGCCATCATTGTAAAATTTTCTGGTGCTTCTTGTTTTTCACCTATGGTTGACTTTTGGACATTCGCTTTTTTATTAACTTCTTCAGTTGCACTGTCTTGTTCGTAGAGGAATGACGGTATTACTAACGAAACAATAATAACAGCAGCAATGGATGCCAGTGTCGGCAGAATCCAGGTCTTCTTCCTCTTGGATGTCTTTTTAAGATCGTTTCCGTTCACTTCAATCTTCTTTTCTTCTAATCGAGAGGATATTTTTGCAAAAAGCTGCTCGGGATCCTGGGTGTCCATCACTTTTGGCATATTTTGCAGTAATTTCTCTAGCTGTTCTTCATCAAATGTTGATTTATGCATTTGTCATCCCCTCCTTACTATAGACTTCCTCCATTAAGGATTTTAAAACCTTTAAGCCACGGTGCTGCGTAGTCTTGACTTTACTTTCCGTCCACCCTAAAACATCAGCTGTTTCTGCAATCGAAAAAGACTGAATATATCTTAAAACTAGTACTAATTTTTGATCAACAGTACAATTTTCCATGCATTGATACATAAGTTGAATTTGCTCATTTTGGATCACCACTTCCTCAGGAAGTGGTGCATGATCTTTCAAAAGAAATTTTACTGTTTCATCATCAATTGCATTTCCATCTGCCGTTCTCTTTTGTTTACGAAACCAATCAATGGCAACATGCCTAGCAATTGAAAAAAGCCACGTTTTCTCACTGCTTCTTCCTTCGAACCGTTCGTACGATTGAAGTACTTTAATATATACCTCTTGAACGAGATCCTCTGCCTGTTCTTTATTTTTTACCATGTAAAACAAAAACTGAAAAAGGTCATAATGGTAAAGGTCATAGAACCTTTGAAATATGTCCTTCATGTTGCAAAAACCTCCCGTTCTCTCATATAGTCGTTAACTCTGGTCCAAAAGTTTCATCCAATGTAATATGTATATTTTTGAAATTAAGAAAGGGAGCCAATTCTCCGCAGATAATTTTGAATCGCTTCATTCGTTGCATGAAATACCGCTTGTCCGATAGCCTTTCCTAGAGGCGTGATCGTACCCGCGTATTCAAGGAAACAGCCGGTTTGAGTAGATGCAATAAGTAAACTATCAGTTGAAGTTCCTGTAGCCATCGTTTTCGTTTCAGGGTCAAGAATATTGTTTTCATGAATAGCTCTGACTTTTGCTTCTGTAGCCGTCATCATCGCCTGAACGAAAGCAGAATCGGGTAGATTTCCATCGATAAATATCCACGTATTTATAGTCCCCGGTGTATAGACAAAATCTGTTCGCAAATATGCCTTTGAGACATCCACGGCATTACTTACTCCGGCCGTAACAACAACGTAAAGTGAAAATTGCTCCAACTCTATTCTTTGAAATACAGCATCTTCTAATCTAGCTGCTGTCATCATTGCGACTGTGTAGGTAGGATCAATTCCAATCGATATAAGGTAATCTTTCAATTCACTTTCCGGATCATTGACATTGTAATTCATATCAACATGTCTATTAGTAAAAAACTTACTCCAGCTAAAACCCGAATTAATTACAGCTGATGATAGCGTCTTTAAAGGCTTTGATGATTCGACAATAATCGTTTCACTTGATTGTTTCGTCTTTAACATTGAAAACATATCATCCCGCTCTACACCTTTACTTGGTGAAAGGGTAATTAAAGGTGCTGGCACATTTGGATGCTGCCTTCGAATTAATTTTGTATGGTACACATCATAGAGTTGCTCTTCTTGTAGCACATTTTGTGGTTCGTCAAGACTGATTACCTTACCTTCATTCAATAATAATAACCGACTGCAATACAGGCTTGCCATATTCAAATCGTGAAAAATAGCTACAACCGTTAATTGTTTTTCCTTCACCCAGAGATGGAGTGAGTCAAATAAACTTATCTGGTGTTGTATATCAAGATGATTTGTCGGCTCATCCAAGAGCAATATTTCCGGCTCTTGAGCGAGGGCTCTAGCCAAAAAGACCCTTTGCTTTTCACCGCCGCTTAATAAATCAAGAGGACAATCAGCAAGATGTGAAATATTCGTTAGTTGGACCGCGTTTTGTACCGCATTTTCATCTTCAATTTTCCAGGACGGGAAAATCCCTTTTTGATAGGCGTAGCGACCTAACTTTACTGTTTCTTTCACAGTGTAAGAGAACGAAATTTCATTTATTTGAGGGAGAACGGCTACTTTTTTGGCTAAATCTTTAATCTTATAGTCTTGAATAGACTTGCCATTTATATAAATACTTCCTTCAGAGACAGGGAATTGACCGGAAAGCATTTTTAATACTGTCGTTTTTCCGCTGCCATTTGGACCCAAAATCCCAAAAATCTCTCCTTTCTCCACTTCAAAGCTAACATTATCAATAACTTTTTTCCGGTAATATCCACCGGAAACATTCTCAACTTTTATCACTGTAATCCACTACCTTTTACGATTTCTATTAAAGAAAATGAATGCAAACACTGGTGCTCCAATAATCGATGTAATAACACCTATAGGAAGTTCCTGTGAAGCAATAATGGTCCGGCTTACGAGATCTGCTAAGATTAAAAAGGAGCCTCCATTTAACATCGCTAATGGCAATAATCTATAATGATTGGGACCCCATAGCATTCTAGTTATATGTGGAATGACGAGACCGACAAACCCAATAGTCCCCGAAACGGCAACAGCTGAACCAGTTAAGAGCGACGCACCGATTAAAATAAATAGCTTTCGTTTGGCAACATCCACGCCAAGCTGATAAGCAGTTTCCTCACCAAATGAGAGTGCATTTAACTCCTTACTATTGAGGATTAGAATCACAACACCTATTAATGTAAAGGGCAGTATCATATATACATAGGCCCAACCTCGCATTGAAACGCTGCCCATTAGCCAAACAACAATTTGCCTGAGTTCCTCACCCGACAAAGCAATCATTAAAGAAATAACCGCCCCCAAAAATGAGCTGAAGATGATTCCAGTTAGATTAATCGTTTCAACAGATATTTTTTGATCGACAATTCGTGAAAAAGTCAAGACGAGGAATAAAGTTAATAAAGCAAAAATAATGCTTAGGATTGGCAAAGTAAACGACCCGAAAATTGGAAGAGTTAACCCTAAAAAAAGTACGATGACTGCCCCAACTGATGCTCCAGAAGAAACTCCTAGTGTATATGGATCAGCTAGTGGATTTTTTAATAATCCTTGGAAGGAGGCACCTGCAATGGCTAATGAAAATCCTACAAGCATTGCTAATAATACTCTAGGCATCCTTATCGAAACGACGATGTTATAAACCATTGGACTGATCTCATCTCCTATTGCCGGTGAAATCCAACCATTAGTCATAATATGTAGAATTGTGGTAAAGGGGATTGGAAGAGATCCAACCGAAATCCCCAGGAAAATAGCTATTACTAAAAATAATATTGATAAAGCATAAGGAATAATAACTTTACTATCTATTAAATACTTCTGGATAGATGACAGACGCAAGTTCTTCTACTCCTTCTACCAATCGTGGTCCCGAACGATTTGTTTTGTCAGCGTCTACTTCATAAACACGTTTTTTTTTCACAGCGGGTACATCTTTCCAAGCCGGTCGACTATACACCTTTTCAGTTGGATTTTCAACATAAAAACCATAGGTCACGACAATGACATCAGGGTTTAAAGAAATAGCATCCTCTTCTGTAAACTGAACCCAGCCTTCATAATCACCTGCTGCATTTTTCGCATTGATAAGTGTTAGCATATCATCCATAAATGTACCTTTTCCGGTTGTATAAATATCAGGCTCGGGCTGTACCTCTACCCAAACTGTTTTCTTTTCTTCGTCAGAAATAGTGCTGGCTTTTTCTTTGATTTTTTCTAATTTTTCTTTCATTGTTGAAATGATGTCAGTTGCTTTTTCATCAGCTCCAACTGCCTTTCCAATTAAAGCAATTGAATCATATACCCCGTCAAAAGAAGTCGCATCAGGTACAACCACTACAGGAACCCCAACACTTTGCAGTTGCTTATACCCTTCCGCATTTGACATTCCTGAGGCATTCGCCAAAACTAGGTCAGGTTCTAAAGCCAAAACCTTTTCAACATTAAAATCTAATCCGCCAACTTTCTCAATTTCTAAAACTTCTTCAGGATAGTTATCCCAATCCGTTACCCCAACTACCTCTTTCCCAGCCCCTAAGGCGAAAGCAATTTCAGTATTACTTGGCATCAACGACACAATTCTTGTTGGCTTGTTTTCAATTGTAATCTCGGCTCCCGTTGCGTCCATTAATGTTACTGGAAATTTACTCTCCTGCTGTTCGAGTTCAACTGCAGATTCAGGGGCTGCCGGTTCTTTTGTATTCGTTCCTGAACAACCAATTAAAGTAACTAAAAATAATAGAACGATAGAAATCATAATACGGGATAGATAGGACTTTCTCATACAAACACCTCTTTTTTTCATATCTTTTTTAACAATAAAGCCCATCCATTCATTAGGATGGGCTTGACGACATATATTAATCAAATGCGCCTTGGCGTATTTGCGCCCGGATTTTTTCGAGCTTGCTCGAAAACCTACCTCTGAAAATCCGTGGCATCCGCCGGAGGCTTAACTTTATTCAGAAGGGTTTGTACCCCCACTGAATGGAGTACTACATTGCATTTATCCCATCACTTATGGAAGTGAATGACTTCGGCTGAATAAAGTTAGCGATTTTAAGCACGAGGGATAAAAAATGAAAAAGTCGTCCCTTCGCCAAGCTTGCTTTGGACTGAAATATATCCGCGGTGGGCTTCAACAATATTTTTGGCAATTCCTAGCCCTAGACCGGTACCGGCACGGCCTCTTGTTCTTGCTTTATCGGCCTTATAAAACCTTTCAAAAATAAATGGTAAGTCTTCCTCCGGAATTCCGGAGCCAGTATCTTTTACAGAAATTTGGAAGCCCTCCTCCAGGGAGTCAACATTAATTGTCACTGAACCACCTTCAACCGTATGGCGGATCGCATTATCGATTAAGTTTGTTAAAACTTGTTCCATGCGGTCAGCATCAATAAATATCGTATCATCCGTGTCACTTAACTGTAAATCCAGTTTTACCCCATGCTCAATTGAAACACCGGAAAATTTCCTAATAATTCTATTAAAATATGCCGAAACCGATATATGCTCAAGGTTGAGGTCAAGATGACCAGATTCCATTCTGGCAAGGTCAAGAAGTTCATTAACTAAACGACCCATCCGTAATGATTCATCATAAATAATCTGTGCCATTTCCCTTTTTTCCTCTTCAGTTCCAGCAATATCATCAATGATGGCCTCACTATATCCCTGAAGCATTGAAATCGGGGTTCGCAGTTCATGTGATACATTGGCGATAAAATCCTTTCGCGATTTATCAAGCTTTCGCTCTTCTGTCATATCACGGAGAACGGCCACTGTACCACGAATGGCCTCTTGGTCATATAAAGGTGTCATGAGCACAACCCAGCTTCTGCCTTGTATTGAAATTTCAGCAATTTGTTGTTTTTCAGTTAAAATAACTTTTTCCAAAATACCTTTCATTTGACTAGGCAAAGGCTGCTCTGCCTCATTTTGCATATCATTTTCAAAGTAGAAGGCCTGTAGTAATTTTTTTGCAGGTGGGTTTGATATGATAATATCACCTTTCCGGTTCATCGTTATCACACCATCAGCCATACTGCTGATAATACTAGTTAATTGTTCCTTTTCTTGATTTAGTGCCTCTATATGGTACTCTAGTTGTCTACCCATTCGATTAAAGGCAAGCGCCAGCTCTCCAATCTCATCATGGGTCAAGATTGGGACTTTCGCATTAAATTTTCCTTTCGCCATTTCAAAAGCTGCTTCCCTCATTATCCTTAGTGGAGCTGTAACCCTCGATGAAAGAAAGAAAGCAAAAATGGTCGTTAAAATAATCGCGATGCCAGCACTGACAATAATAATCTTAGTTGTTTCTTTAGATGTTTGACTGACAACATCCAAGGATTGATAGATAAAAACACCACCGTGTTTACCTTCAACACGGCTCATCGGAACACCTACTATTAATATTTCGTTATAAATTTCATCTTCTTTATTAATGATTTTCGGCGGATAGGCTAATTTACTTACTGTTGTTCTTTTTGTCAACACCTCTGACAACTCTTTATCATTATATATAAATTCGATTGGCAAATCAGCGAGTCTTTCATCATTTGGGGAATACCAATAATCCCCTTTCCAGTCAATTATCATTACTTTTGATGCCGGATCAATTACTTCCCAGGCGATTGAAAAGGCTAATTCATCATCACCATAGGTTTCCATTATTTTCGATACTTTTGTGGCTAGCTGTTTAAGCTCCTTCTCAGCTTCAGTTACATGGAAAGTTTCAAAGAATTGTAATAATAGAATTGTTAAAAGTAATAATACCGCTGATACAAGTAAAAGGATTGTAAACCAAAGTTTACCAACTACGCTTCTCCAGAACCATAGCATTACTCAGACACAACCTCAAATTTATAACCTACACCCCAAACTGTTACAATCATTCTAGCAGCGTTACTAGAAACCTTATTAAGCTTTTCTCTTAACCGTTTCACATGTGTATCAACTGTTCGTAAATCACCAAAAAATTCATAATGCCATACTTCTTTTAGCAATTGCTCTCGATCAAAAACTTTATCAGGGGCTTTTGCCAAGAAATACAGTAATTCATACTCCTTAGGAGTTAAACTTACATCCTTGCCTTCTGCCGTGACTCGGTGTGCATCATTATCGATAGTTAAGAATGGATACACAATAACATCCTTTGTCGTCGGTTCAGTTTGTAAAAATACTGTTGTCGACGATCTTCTTAACAAAGCTTTAACTCGCAATACCACTTCGCGAGGGCTAAATGGCTTAACAATATAATCATCAGTGCCTACCTCAAATCCTTGTACACGATTGGCTTCTTCACCTTTTGCCGTTAACATAATAATCGGGGTAGCCTTTTTTTCACGTAATTGTTTACAGACCTCAATACCATCTATACCAGGCATCATAAGATCAAGCAAAATCAGATCAAAGTCTTCTGAAGTAGCTTTTTTAAGGGCTTCTTCTCCATTTTCAGCTTCCTCAATCATGTAATCTTCTCTCTCTAAATACATCCTGAGTAATCGACGAATTCTTTCTTCGTCATCCACTACTAATATCTTTGCTTGACTGTTTTCCATTTGAAATCTCCCTTCAATAAGAAATGAAACTTCCCCCTGATTATTATATTATGACATAATTCGGGATTTTTTTTAAATAAAAATGAATAAAGTTAACATTAACCTGCATAAGAATGTAGGCCGGCAATAACTAAATTCACGGCAACTAGATTAAACATGATGATCGCAAAGCCAACTACAGCTAACCAAGCAGATTTTTCACCATGCCATCCTTTTGAAAGACGCAAATGTAAAAACGCTGCATAAAACAACCATGTTATTAGTGCCCAGACTTCCTTTGGGTCCCAACCCCAGAACCTCGTCCAGGCAACCTGAGCCCAAATCATCGCAAATATTAACGCCCCCAACGAGAAAACAGGGAAACCAATTGTTACGGAGCGATAACTGATCTCATCTACTAAATCGAGATTTACATTTTTTAATACAGGTTGAATGGCTGCCGCGATTCTCTTTCGCAATATCAACCGTAGTAAACCATACAAAATTAAACCTGAAAATAGTGACCAGATTAACGTATTAAATTTCGTCGGTGCACTAGCACCATTCATCCAAGATGGAGTCTCAAATATCGGACCAAAACCCTCTGTCAACTTTTCTCCATCCATCGGACCTGCTATTGCCGGCATATTATAAACGATTTCAGCTTCTTTTTTGGTTTCATTAACCCATTTGAAAGTTGTTTCATAATCCACCGCTTTAAAAGTAGAGGATACGATTACGAATCCAATAACACTAATAATTCCATATAAGATAAACTCAAGCCAAAATGTTCGCTTACTAGACCTTGATTGATCAACAACATGAATTAAATAAATTAAACCAGCAGCAAAGCTTATTGCGAGTATTGCCTCTCCTAAAGCTGCTGTTGTGACGTGAATATAGAGCCAATGACTTTGCAAGGCCGGAATTAGAGGTGAAACCTCTCTAGAAAACATCGCAGCGTAGGCAATTATTAATAATGCGACCGGCATTGTAAATGCCCCAATTAACGTATTCTTATACATAAAATAAATGATTATAAAAGCGAATACGAGCATCATTCCGAAGAATGTTGTATATTCAAATAAATTACTAACCGGAGCATGTCCCGCTGCAATCCACCTTGTAATAAAATAGCCCATTTGTGCTATAAATCCGATAATCGTAACAATGATCCCCAATTTCGCCCATTTATTAGTATTTGCTTTTGAATGTTTATCACGGATCGATGCTGCAAAAAAGATCGATGCAAGCAAATATAAAATAAATGCAACATATAATAAATTACTGCTTATTTCTATCATATAATTCGCCCCCTTATTTCACATTTTCCTGCTGATCGTTCGGGATCGGTAAAACAGACCCCTTAAACATCGTTTCAATCTCTTTTTTTAGCCCATACCAATTTTTATTTGTGTGCGCCGCCACCATAATGCCTTTATCATTTTTTTGAATCCAAATGCGACGATGGTTCCAATACATTCCTTGGATGACCCCAAACATGAAAAGAATACCACCAGCAATAATAATACCTAGTGTCCGGTCAAGTCGAACAGTTAATCCAGTTGCATTTCGTGTTTTTAAATCCTGAAAAGCCATTCTGTATTTATTTTCACCAAATGGTTCAGCATTAGTTTGAATACCTACAAAGCTTACTTCACCGTCTGGAACGGCAGGCGAGAACATTTTGAAAATAAAGGCCGGATTATCTGGTAGTCTATTTCGAGTATTCGGATTCCCTTCTTCATCAAAATAAAAATTAGGAAAATAACTCATAATCTCAACTTTATAGCCATTCCCAAGATCATATGATTTTTCTGGGTTTTCCAAATTAATGACGACACTGCCATAGTCTTTTTGCGAACTTTTATCAACCAGTTTAAATGTCATTTCATAAAACTCATTAAGCTTATAGTCGGTTTGGTAGAGTGCAAATCCCTCAAACTTTATTGGCTCATTCACACGAACTTCCTGTTCCTTAACCATTTTAAGCTCAGGTTTAGTACCTGGAACAGCTTTATCTACACGTTCATAAAGGACAACATCTGCTTGGTAGTTTTTAGCCATTCCCATTCCTACCGTGAAGTTATCTTCCTCATCATAGACTTCCTTTATGAATTGCTTATTTTCTAAATAGTACTTCCCATCCGTACCCGGAATAACTTTTGTTTCCCCGTCACGAAGCCATAGTGCATCATCTATATACATGCCCGGGAAAAAACGAAGCATGGCTCCGATTAAGAAGATAATTAAACCTATATGATTCACATAGGGGCCCCAACGTGAGAAACGGCCTTTTTCTGCAAGGATATTTCCATCTTCAACACGGACTTTATAATGTTTCTTTTTTAGCGCTTGTACCCAAGTGTCAATTGGTTCAGGAGTTTCAACATTTCCTTCAGCAAACAAACGTTGTCTTCTAAGAAAGTTTTCATTTCTTTTAACCCCTTGTTTTTTAAGGGCTTTATATAAAGGAACAACGCGGTCTAAAGAACAGATCACAAGCGAAATTGCAATCGATGCAACGAGGATCATGTACCACCATGAACCATATAAATTATTGAAGCCAAGTTCATAATAAATTTTACCTAAAGCCCCATATTCCTGCTCATAAAAATCTCCCGGCGACATATTCTGTGGTATGTACATCTCTTGTGGAAATAATGTCCCTAACGCAGAAGCAAGCAGTGTTATAACAATTAACCAAACTCCAACTTTAACAGAAGAGAAAAAGTTCCAAATACTATCTATAAAAGTTTTATTATATGTTTGTGAGCGCCTTGCACTTCCCTCATAACGCATATCTAAAAGGCCTTGGGTGTCCGCCTCTTCAAACGACTTACCACAAGCCTCACAGAAAATTGTTCCATGTGGGTTGACATGACCACATTCACATTTAACCTTATTCATCTTACTCCCCCAACAACTTATGGCTTGATTCTTTCCATATGACTTTTAATTAACTCTTCAGTTAATTGTCCAGTAATGATATCTACAATTTCACCATTTTTGTCTACTAGAAAAGTAGTTGGCAGCGGATTTACTCCATACGCTTCAAGAACCTCTAATTTTTCATCAATTGCTACTGGAAAGGTCATTCCTTTTCGTTCAACAAAGTTTTTGACTGAAAGCTCGGGTTCTCCTACATTAACCGCTAAAACCTCAACACCTAAGTCTTTATATACGTGGTATTGGTTTTCGATATATGGCATTTCTTTCTCACATGGCTTACACCATGTACCCCAGAAATTAAGAAAAACGCCTTTTCCACGGTAACTATCAAATTCAACTTGGTTTCCATTTAGATCGGTCAGGACGAAATTCGGTGCCTTATCACCTATTCCTACTAGTTGTTTATCAGTAAAAAAGTTTGTATAAAGCGTATATGCTAGTGCCCCAACTAATACAATCAAGATAATAGTTCGTACTACCAACCGCTGCTTTTTCAACCCAAACATCCCCCATTTTATTTTTTACTATTATAGCATTAAACAATCTGCACATAGTGTTAATATTATGAATGTTGTGTGACAGCCAGGTTACGAAGCTGTTTAACCTCATGTGGGGTAAGTTCACGATAGTCTCCTGGGTTTAATCCTCGTAAATCTAGAAAACCGTACCTTTCCCTTTTCAGTTTCTGAACTTTGTAACCAATCGCTTCAAACATTCTCCGTACTTGGCGGTTTTTACCTTCATGAATGGTAAGTTGAACAATCGATGTTCCCTTTTTTTTGTCAATTGATAGAACCTTTGCTTTAGCGGGGGCGGTTTTCCCTTCTTCTAATTGCACACCCTTTTCTAATTTTCTTAAGTCTTCACGGGTTGGGATTCCATTCACTTTTGCAACATATTCTTTCTCGATGTTATATTTCGGGTGCATTAATAAATTAGCAAATTCGCCGTCATTCGTAAGAAGCAGTAAACCCGACGTATGATAGTCCAATCTTCCAATTGGAAAAATTCTTCTTTCTTCTAACGGGAAAAACTCTGTGACAACTTTTCTATTTTTATCATCTGTAACAGCTGAGATCACTTCTCTAGGTTTATATAATAAATAATAGACAGGTACCTCTCTTTGAATAGGAATTTCTTCAACTTCGATTTTATCATTTGCCGACACCTTAACACCCAGTTCTTTAACAATCTTACCGTTTACTTTTACCTTTCCTTCGGTAATTAATTGTTCCGCTTTTCTTCTGGATGCAATCCCAGCATGTGCAATAACCTTCTGCAAACGTTCCATAGTATTTTCACCTCAGATTCCATCTTACTTGTATCATTCCCAATTCTCAAGCGCTAGTTCAAAATTTTGTCGAAAATATAGAAAAGTGGAGGCGCCCGTCTAGCCCCGTTCCCTTACTTTTTAATCATATCCACCCATGTCCTTCATATACTTGTACAAACACCAGGTGAAGGGACGTGTAGTGTTTAATGTCATGTTTTAAAAAAGTGATATTTTTACATATTGTTTTTATTTTATTACTGTCAATTATAATACCGAATAAAGGCTCAGCTGCATTTTCGAACGTTTCAGCGGAAACTGCAATCCTAATGGACGGTGAATCAGGGCGTGTTCTTTATGAAAAGGCAGCCCATAAAAAAATGCGGATTGCTAGTATCACAAAAATCATGACAGCTATTTTGGCAGTTGAATCTGGAAAATTAGACGAAAACGTAAAAGTAAGCAATAAAGCTGTCCATACTGAAGGTTCTTCCGTTTATTTAAAACCGGGTGAAAAAATAAAGCTTGAACATCTTGTATACGGCTTAATGCTTCGTTCTGGCAATGATACAGCTGTTGCAATAGCCGAACATGTTGGCGGGAGTGTAGAAGGTTTCGTCTTTTTAATGAACCAGAAAGCCCAAGAAATTGGGATGCGTAATACTGTATTTGCAAATCCCCATGGCTTAGATGACCACGAAAATCATTTTTCTACAGCTTATGACATGGCTATTCTTACTA